>CAZIIB010000054.1:0-11181 GCA_964539125.1 uncultured Thermoanaerobaculia bacterium
CAGGAGGGCCGCCCCGGGGCCGAAGGCGAGGAGCGCCAGGAACGAGATCAGCCGCGGCCAGCCGGCCTCGCGGAGGAACCGCCGGCCGAGGAGATTGTCGGCCACCGCGGCCTGCACCAGCACCCCCGGGAGCTCGGCGCCGAACGGGGTCGCCGTGAAGTCGCCGATCCCCACCTCCGAGGCGCCGACGAAGACCAGCTTGCCGGCGAGCTCGGCCCGGCCCACGCGCCCCTCGACGACCCGCCACACGGGGAAGGTCCGGAAGCGCGCCTCGCCTCCCGGATAGGCCACCCACAGGCGCCCGCGCCCGTCCACCTCCACCGGCTCGTCGCCGAGGCGGATCTCCGGCAGCCCGCGCCGGTCCGGCGCCAGCTCGAGCCGCTTGCCGGTGAAGAGCGCCACCGCCCGGAGCGGCAGAGATGGATAGACCTTCCCCCGGAAACGGGCTGCCAGGGCCTGGCGGCGGGAGACCCCGGTCTCGCGCTCGCCGGTCACGAACCCCTGGCTGGTGGCGGCCCTGGCGAAGAGGTCCAGGTTCGGCTCGACCGCGGGGTACTCGGGCAGGGGGAAGGCTTCCGGGTCGCCCTCGACCAGGTCGAAGGCCGCGGACGACACGTTGGCGGGATCGCCGCGCAGGGGCGATCCGCTCTCTCCTCCCGATCCCGCAACGAGCCCCCCGGCCTCGGGCCGGCGCTTGAAGAAGAAGGCGAGCACCGTATCCCGCGCCCTCGCGAGGGCCGCGGCCAGCGTCTCGTCGTCCGCCCGGAGGTCGAACCCCTCGCCGAAGAGCGAGGGCTCGGAGAAGGCCACGTCGAACGCGATCGTCCGGGCGCCGGCCGCGTTCAGCCGGTCGACCAGCTCCGCGATCCGGGTGCGCCGCCAGGGCCAGCGACCGTAGCGGTCCACCGACTCGCCGTCGATCAGGCAGACCGCGATCCGCGAGTCGGCCGGCCGCTCGCCGCCGAGGCGCATCAAGAGGTCGACCGCCACCCCTTCGACCGGCGCCACGAAGCCGGTCCGCACCGCCGCCAGCGCGACCACCGAGGCCGCGAGGCCCAGGCCCAGGGTGACCAGCAGGTGACGACGGCGGCTCACGGCGCCCGCCGGACCCGGACGGAAGCCCGGCTCATGGCCCGAGCGGTTCGCCGGGCGGCGGGCCCTGGTCGGTCACGCCTCGATCCCGTGAGCTCGGCGGCTCGCGGGGCAGGTCGAGCTGGCGCTCGGGCAGGAGCGGCGTCTCGGTGAACACGTCCTCGCCCGGGACCGCGAAGTCGGGCCCGCCGGCCGAGGGGGAGAGCGTGCCGGCCGACGGGTCGAAGGGCGCCGGGGCGAGGGGCGGGCCGTCGGCGCCCACGATCGAGTAGCTCCCGGCCTTGACCGAGACGGTACCGCCCGCCTTCGAGGTGACCTCCACCACGCCCTCGAGCACCGCCACCAGCGTGCGCCCGTCCGGGTCCACCAGCACCCGCAGGACCGTGCCCTTGATGCCCAGCGACGCCGTCGGGGTGTCCACCGTCACCTCGCCCCGGAACAGGCTCCCCAGGGCGAGCTCGATCTTGCCCAGGAGCAGGCTCAGGGTCGACTGGCTCCGGCCGGTCGCCCGGTCGATCCGGGACTGGTCCACCCGCAGGCGGCTGTCCTGGCCCATGGACAGCACGCCGCCGACGTCGAGGCGCATCTCCGCCGCCGAGTCGTGACCGGTCTCGACCAGATGATCGAGCACGATCGGGTCGCTCGTGGCCAGAGGGGTCTTGGCGCCGCCGGGCGGCGTGCCCTCGACCGTGCCCTCTGCCTGGGCCACCGCGCCGACCCGTTGCTGGGCGGCGCTCGGTGAGGCGAGCAGAAGCGCCGTGGCGGCGGTTGCAAGCAGCAGGACCCGGAGGGCGTCTCGTCTTGCGTGGCTCATCTCTCGTCCTCAGGCTCTCAAAAGACCCACGACAGGCCCACGGTCGCCAGGGTCCGGTCGTAGGAGAGGTCCGGCGCCGCGAAGCCCGCCGGCATGTCGATCTGGTGGTCGAGCCAGGTCACTCGGCCGCTCACGAAGAGATCCGCCACCACTCGGAAGACCAGCGAGCCGCCCAGGCGGGTCACCCGGTCCCGGCGCGGCTCCCCGGCCGGCGCGAAGACGTTCGACACCGCGTTGTCGTAGTCGTCGCGTCGGTAGGAGCCGGTGGCGTAGAGCGTCCACCGGGGCGCGCCGATCGCCGCCAGCGGCAAGGAGAGCTCGCCGCTGCCCTCGATCGACGACGAGTCGAAGGCCTCGCCCGCGTTGCGTTGGCCCGCCGCCACGGCGAGGCGCAGGTAGCGGTTCCTCTGGGCGAGGAAGAGGTACTGGGCGAGCTCGCCCCGGAGCTCCGTGCCGCCGCGGCCGAGGACGTCCCCGAGGGCTCCGGACGGATCGCCGTCGAAGCTCGAGTCGCGGTAGGACACGCCGAGCCAGGTCTGGCCGCCGAGGGACCCGGACCCGTCTTCGTTGAGCGCCAGCGAGGTGCCGGCTTCGAAGGCGTCGTCGAGGCCGTTGCCGTCGAGTGAGTCGGTCTGCCAACCCACCTGGGCGAGCCAGGCCAGCCGCGAGCGGCCGAAGGGCACCCGGGCGTAGCCCAAGGGGCCGGTCACGTAACCCAGGGGGTCCTTGCCCAGGGCGAGCTGGGCCACGCCCCCCAGACGGCGCAGGTCCAGGTAGCCGAACTTGTCGTGGAGGCTCTGGCTGCCGCGGAGCACGAGGCCGAGGCTCCGGCCGGCCTCCTCGTCCACCGCCTGGAAGGCCAGGCGCACGTCGGCCAGGGCCACGGTGTCCGACTCGGCGCCCTCCACCGGGTCGCCACCGGGGGTGGCGAGCACGAGGCCGTCGGGCATCAGGTTGGGGTTCGAGTCCGACCCCACGCCGACGAACACTCGCCCGTCGAAGCGGGGCACCTGCGGCAGGACCGCGAAGCCGCCGCTCCAGGCCGGGGCGGCCACGAGGGCGCTCGTGGGCGCCTCGCCCCGGGCGCGCCGCTCGGCCTCCTCCAGGCGGGAGCGGACCTCGGCCGCGTCCGCCGGCGGCCGGCGGGCGGCGAGGCTCTCCCGGAGCGCCGCGGCGGCCTCCTCGGCCCGGCCCATGTTGAGCAGCGTGACCCCCAACCAGTAGCGGGCGGTGCCGTCGTCCGGAGCCAGCCGGATCGCCTCCGCGAAGCGCTCGCGCGCCGTCTCGAAGTCGCCGTCGTGGAAGGCCAGCACACCGTCGACGAAGGCCAGCCGGGCGTCGGCCTGGGGTGCGCTCTCCCGGCCGGGATCGGTAGCCGCGGCGGAGCTCTCGGCCGCCCGGCCGCAGGCCGGCGAGGAGAGCGCGACCCCGAGCAGGATCGCGGCCGGCAGGCAGGTCGCTTGGAGCGTTCGACGCGTGGTCATGAAAGTCTCCGTAGCAGCCCGAGGGCGGCCGCCGCCAGCAGGAATGCCAGAGCCGCGAGCCCCCCGGGGGAGGCCACGGGCACCTCCAAGGGGCCGACGATCGTGAAGACGGTCGGCTCCGCTTCCGACGCACCGGGCGGTGCGCTCAAGAGAGCGAAATTCTCGCTCGGAATTGCCAGCGCCGCCTGGTTCTCGACGACGAGACCTCGAGTTCCTGGGGCGATCTTACCTGTGATGGTGATCTCGACGGAATCGCCGGCGGCCAGGGCGCCGTCCCAGACCACCACCTGGTCGTCGTTGGGGTCGATCTCGATCCCCGCCACCCCGTGGTCGGCGGTGGCGGAGAGTGCTTGGACCTCGTGCGGGAGGATGTCGATCACCTCGTGCCCGGGCTCGTCGGGCAGGTCCGCGGTCCTGGCGCTGGCGAAGACGATCCGATAGGTCACAGCCCCCCCCTCGACGAAGGTCCCGGAGACCGACTTGGTAAGGCCCAGGGAGCAGGCCTCGGGCAGGAGCACGGGCCCGGAGCGGAGTGCCCGGTTGTTCGAAGGATAGAAGTCGACGCCCACCGATCGCGGGGCGACCGTCGCGACCACGCGCTGGCGGCCGAGATAGTCGGCCCGCGCCACCGCCAGGAGCTCGTACGTCACCCCCGAGCCCACGGGCAGGTCGACGGCGTCGACCAGGGGGCCGGAGCCGCTGGGTGAGCAGGTCCCGCCCGTCGTGGAGCTGCAGGTCCAGCTCACGGCCTCCAGGCCGGGCGCGAGCTCCACGCGGACCTCCGCCCCGGCGACGTCGCTCGGACCGTGGTTGGCGACCCGGAGTCGCTCGGTGACGCTCTCTCCCGGGTGGAGGCGGACGTCGTCCGACGCCGCGGCCTTGTCCACGATGGAGACCGGTGGAAGAGGTGGCGAGGGCGGGCACGAGGGGCCGGCGGCGGGAGGTCCGGTCTCCGAAAGGAACCCCACCGCCAGGTCGCTCTGGAGCGCCAGAGGGGTCACCACGCGGTCGGAGTCGTTCGACGGATCGGGGTCCGGGCAGGGGCGGGCCGCGGACGGGCCCAGGCCGCCGGCGAGGACGATCTGGCCGGTGGCCGAGGGTGCCACGCGGGAGCGGATGCGAAACGCCACGCGGCCGCCCGCGGGCAGGGAGAGGGTGCTGGTGATCGCTCCCGTGCCGGCGGCCGGGGCGCAGGAGGCCCCACCGAAGCCGCTGCACGTCCAGGTGGGGTTGAGCAGGGAGCTGGCGAATCCGCCGCCTGCGAAGCTCAGGGTCCCGCCGTCGCTCGGGCCCTGGTTCGCGATCACGAGCGTGTGGACGAGCTGCCTGCCGGGAACGGCGAATCCCCCCGTCTCCGGCCGGGCCAGGGACCGGAGATCGAAGGAGAGGTCCGCTCGGCAGACCAGGGGGAGCCGCACCTGGTCGGCCTGGTCGCCCGGGGTCGGGTCGGGCTGGTCGGGAGGGGAGGTTATCGACGCCCGGTTCACCACCTCGCCGGTGGCGGCCGGGTCGATCCGGGCGTTCAGGCGGTAGAGGGCCTCCGCGCCGGCCGGAAGGTCCACCCGGTCGTCGATCGAGCCGGCGCCCGCCGGAGAGCAGCGACCCCCGCCGCTCGCTCGACAGCTCCAGGTGGCCGCGCTCAGCCCGGGCGGCAGCTCGTCGCGCACGCGGGCGCCCAGCGCGTCGCCGGGACCGAGGTTGGTGACGCGCACCCGGTACTCGACCTCGTCTCCCGAGGCGGTGGGCCGCGGCGCCGGCGACGACTTCTCGAGGACCAGGTCGGCCGTGGACGGCTCGACCCGGAGCACCCGGACGTAGACGGAGCCCGCGTCGGTCCCGCCGTCGTCGTCGAGGTAGGCGCCGATCGCGATCCCCGCCGGGGCCAGGGCGACGTCGATCCCCAGCTCGTCGCCGGCGCGAGCGCCGGCCGGCTGCAGGCGGCCCGCGGCCACCCATCGGCCGCCCTGGCGCCGGAAGAGGTCCACCGCCCCCACGTCGGAGCCGCCCGCCCGCCGCACCCCGACCGCCAGTGTGGGGCTCTCGCCGCCGGAGAGCGACAGCGAGGTGCCGAACTGATCCCCGGCCCCGCCACCGTCGAGGCGGGCCTCGAGCACGGGCGCCTCCCCCGTGAGGCGAAACAGGTAGACGGAGCCCGCGCCGGCGGCGGTGGAGCCTCCCGCGGCGTCGGAGCGCGGCGCCCCCACGGCGAGGAGGTCCCCGGAGAGGGCGAGCGCGTAGCCGAACGACTCGAACGGTCCCGGTGCGGGCGCGGTGACCCGCAGGCTCGGCGCCAGACCCGACGGACCGCCCTCGAAGACGTGCACGGCGCCGGCGTCGGTGTACGGTGCGTCGCTCCACGGAGCGCCCACGGCCAGGCGCGAGCCGTCCGCAGCCAGCGCCCATCCGAACCCGTCGCCGGGGCGAAGATCCTCCGGCTCGAGGCGTTGGAGCTCGCCGCCGCCGGCGCCGAACAGCACCACCGCCCCCCGCCCACCCCCGGTTCCCGGGGCCCCGGCGACCAGCCGGCCGCCGGCGAAGAGGACCGCCGAGCCCAGGTCGCCCGCGCCGGACGCCGCGAGCCGGGCGGCGAACCGCCACGCCCCGTCGCGCGATCGTTGGAAGAGGTACGCCGCGCCACCCGACGCGCCGCCCGGAGCTCCGGCGAGCGCCTGCGTCCCGTCCCGCGACAGGGCCACGGAGAAGCCCAGCAGGTCGCCGGCGCCGCCGTCCGGCGCCAGGAGCTTCGCCGCCTGGACGAGGCCCGTGCCGGCGGCGTCCGGCTCGAAGACGTACGCCGAACCGGACTGGGCGCCGAGGTCGTCGTCGTGCAGGGAGCCGGTGAGCAGGGTAACGCCGGCGGGCGTTCCGAGGCCGTCGCCCGCCAGATCGAGGGCGCAGGCGAAGTGGTCCCCGGCCGCCCGGTCCTCGGCCTGCAGGCGGACGAAGGGCCCGTCACCTCCGGGCCCCGGACCCTCCTGGGCGGCGACCACGGCCGGCGAGGTCCAGGCCGACAGGGTGAGGGCGACGAGCGCCCATCTCGCAGGTGTGGTGCCGACGCGCAGCGGCCGGGTGGTCATGACGTCCTCCTGGAAGCGAGGTCTTTCCAAGTAGGTTGCCTCCGGCGGCGGCCGATGGACACCACTCTCGCGCCGCCCCCTCTACTTCACGTCCTCCTCGACCCGCGCGAGAGCCCGCCGGAAGCGCTCCCGGTCCAGCTCCCGGCCACCCTGGACCTCCCGCGCCACCGCCGAGACGTCGTCGATCAGGTCGCCGCCGAGCAGCCCCGGCCGCGCCGCCAGCAGGTAGCTGTTCAAGGAGTAGACCGCCTGCAGGGCCTGGGCCGCCGTGTCGAGATCGGCGGCGGCGAGGGTGTCGCGGGCGGCCGTGACGCCGAGGAGGATCTTGCGGGCCTCGGCCGGATCCCAGCGGACTCGGCCCAGACGCTCGATCACCGGCTCCAGATGGCCGGCGATCGCCTCGGCGGTGGCCGAGACCTCGACCGGCGCGGTGCTGAGGCGAGAGACCTGCCGGGCCAGGCGCCCGACCGCGGCGTCGAGGGGAGCCACTTCCTCGGGCGCGTAGCGGGCGACCAGCACCCGGAGCACGAGCCAGCGCGCCGGGCTCCAGGGCGGCAGCCCCCGCCGGGCGCGGAAGGAGCTGCCGAGCCCCTGGCGGTAGCGCTCGGCGGCGAGAGAGTGGTGGCAGGCGTCGCAGCTCAGCCAGGAGAAGTCGGGCCACGATCCCTCCCGGGCCCGCCGGCCGAGCTCGCGGGCGCTGTCGCGAAACGCCGCGGCCTGGCCCACCGCCCACATGCGGACCCCTTCGGCGGGCTTGGCGCGCCAGTGCGCGGGCATCTCCTGGCTGTAGTTGTCGAGCTCGAAGCGGAGCGCCGGGTGGCCGGCGGCGATCAGGTCGTGATCGACCTGCCGCCCGTCCCCGCCCAGGTGGCAGCCGAGGCAGACCGACGAGCGCACCCCCGGGTCCCGGAGATCGGTCATCCCCGCCGCCACCGACTGCTCGTGGGTCCACCCCTCGGCGGTGTGGCCTCCGCGCCAGCCCGAGGCGGGCCCGTGGCAGGACTCGCACGAGACCCCGTCGGTGGGCTCGATCGGGCCCGCTCGCGCCGGCCCGGGCGGCGAAAGCACGTGGCAGCCGAGGCAGACGGGGGCCTCGGGTGCCGGCGTGGCGAGACCGAGGTTCCTGGCGATGGCGCCCGAGCGCGAGTCGTAGAGGACGTCGTAGGCCTTGGCGTGGCGGTCCTGGTGCAGCCAGGTGTAGTACTCGTTTTGCAGCACGTCGAACACCTTGCGCGGCCGGGTGGCGCCGTGGCAGGCGTCCTGGGCGCACGAGCCCGGGCCGACGTAGAGGCCGGCGGTCGGCACCGCCTCGACGGGCTCGGCTTTCACCGGCCCCGGGAGTGCCTCGGCGACCGGCACCGGGGGCCGAGGTGGGGCCTGCGCGGACCCGGCGACCCCGCTCAGCCCGGCGAGGACCAGCGGGATGACGAAGCCGACTCGCCGCATCGGTTCGGTTCTCATGGTTTCCTCCCCGCCGTCGCCGGCGGTACCGCCTCGAGCGGCGCTTCGATCGGAGGGCGCGCCGGCTCGTCGCGCACCCGGAAGGGCGCTCCGTCGCGCAGGTAGAGCCCATCCATCTGTTCCTTCGACAACGGCCCCGCCCCCAGGCGATTGAAGATCGCCACCTGGTCGCCGCTCTCGTCCACCGCGCGGTCCCGGTCGAGCCCACGGGAGAGGGCCACCGCCGGCCCCGGGGTCGCGAAGTGGGCGATCCAGCGCGGCGCCGGGCGGGGCGAGAATCCCAGGTAGCCGGGGACCGAGTCGGGCGAGGTGAGCTGCAGCACGTGAAGCCCGGACGCCCCGTCGGCCACGTAGGCGAAGAGGCTGGCGTCGGTCGCCCCCACCACCACCGCCCAGGTGTCGCGGAGCCGCCCGCCGGCGTCGAACACCTGGTCGATGCGCGGTGCCTCGGGGCGCTCGACGTCGAGTATCACGAGCCCCTGGGCCCCCGCCGCCACGTAGGCCCAGGTGCGCGCCAGGTAGAGGGAGCGGGCGTCGGCCAGGGGCACACGGGCGGCCAGACGAGGGGCGCGGGGATCGGTCACGTCGACCACGGAGACGCCGCCGGGCCCGGCGGTGAACGCGTAGCGGAACTGGACCTGGATCGCCCTCGGCGCCTCGACCTCGGGCAGGGTCGCCACGATCCGCGGGGAGAGCGGCTGCGAGGCGTCGATCACCACCAGGCCCCGGTCGCAGCCCAGGTAGACCCAGGTGCCGGCGACGGTGACCGAGCGGGCGCCGGCGAGGGCCCCGTCCGGGTCGAAGGTCAGGGCGCGATGGAGGAAGTTGTTCGCCGGGTCGCGGTCGGTGAGGGTGGTGACGTCGACCAGGATCAGGCCTTCCCGGCGGTCCGCGATGAAGGCGTACCGGTAGATCGGGTGGAGCGGCCGCTCGAGGTTCGCCGGATCGACCGTCCTCCCGGGCGCCACCGGCATGGTCGTGGGCAGGGCCACCTGGACCGCGTCGGCGGTGGGCACGCGGATCTTCTGGCCCAGCGGCGAGACCGGCGCCGTGACGATCCGCTCCGACGTGTCCTTGTTGTCGACCTCGGCCACGTCGAGGACCTCGAGCCCCGCCGGCCCGCGGGCGGTGAACAGGTACTCGCCGCGGAGCTGGAGGCTTCGGACGTCGCCGCCGTGGTGGTGATGGCCCTCCTCGAGCTCGCCGCCCCGCGCCTCGTGGCGCCGGTAGTCCTCCGGGTAGGCGAGGCGCTGGAGCGTGCTCCCGAAGACCGCCTGCGGCTCGTCCCACTCGGTCACCGCCACCGCCTCCACCCCCTCCTCGCCCAGCCCCACCCAGGCGTAGCGGCCGATGAAGTTGACGAAGCCGGTGCCCAGCCCCAGGAGCTGCGCCATCCAGGCGTTGTTGTCGCCGGCCTCGGAGAGGTGGCAGTCGGCGCAGGTCTTGGTCTCGGTCGTGCGCACGGTGTGGGGCACGTGGGGGTTGAACGCCTGGCTGGCGAAGCCGGGAGTCGAGATGGGCGGCTGCTGGACGTAGATCCGCTGCCGGTTCTGGTTGGTCGACGAGAGGACCAGGGCCGAAGAGGAGCGGATGGGGGCGATCTTGCCCTCCTTGAAGACGCCGCCCCGGCCCAGCATGAAGACGTCGGTGCGGATGACCTGCGGGTTGTAGGAGGCGTAGTTCCGGGTCTCCTTGCCCTCGTAGTGCTGCATGGGCGAGCGGGCGTTGGCCTCCTGCGGCAGGTGGCATCCGAAGCAGGAGGTCATCCACGAGGTGTGGCAGGTATAGCAGCTCATCTTCGAGGCGTCGTGGGCGAGCCGGGAGCGATCGGCGGGCAGCGCACCCCAGGTGGTGCCGTCCCGGAGCACGGTCTTGGCGTAGCGGGCGCGCGGGTTGTAGCGCGGATGGGTCGGGTCCAGGGTGTCCTTGACCTGGACCACCTCCCACTCGAGGTCCGGGTCGAGCATGGAGCGCTGGTAGAGGGTGCCGCCGCGCCAGACGAAGCGACGCCGGCCCGAGGGGGTCGTGCCGAGCGCCAGGTCGGTGCCCCCCGGAGGGGCGGCCGGGCCCGAGGTGCGCAGGTTCGTGTACGCGGAGACCGAGCCGTGGCAGTCCTGGCACTCGATCTCGATGGCCGCCGCGTACTCCCCCTTGGCGGTGCCGTCGCCGTGGGCGTCTCGGGAGAAGTGGCAGTCGACGCAGTGCATGCCCTTCTCGAGATGGATGTCCTCGAGATGCACCGCCTTGGCGAAGCGCTCCGGGTCGTCGAACGGCACCACCCGGCCCTCGGCGTCCAGGAGGTTGCCCTTCCGGTCCCGCTTGTAGACCGCCCGGAAGATCCAGCCATGGCCGTGGTAGTCGGCGAAGCGGGTGTGCTTCGCCTGCGGGTTGAGGTCCGCCACCCGGGCCAGGAAGTCGGGGTCGCTCCACAGGCCGCGGGCCGCCGCCCCCTCGGGGTTGGCGGCGAGGGATGCGCGGCGCTCGGCCGGCGTCGGGTCCCTCTGCTGCGCGGGCCAGAGTAGCTCCCCGTCGGTCTCGTAGTCCCACATGGTGTAGCCGAGGTAGGTGTTGAGGAAGGAGTTCGGCTGGTGCATGTGGCAGACCAGGCACTGGCTGGTGGGGATCGCCCGGGTCAGGCGGTGCTCGATCGGGTGGCCCGCCTCGTCCTCGGGAATCGTCGGGTCGCTCGAGGCGCTCCGCCCGCCGTGGCCGTACCGCGCCCAGGGGCCCGAGTGGGCCGGGTCCCGGTCGTTGGCGTAGACCACGTGGCAGGCGGAGCAGCCGCTCGAGCGGTAGTCGCCCGGGTGGTCGTTGGTGCCCAGGAAGGAGAGGTGCGGGTCGTTGAGCCGGGTCTTGTGGAGGTTGATGAGGGCCGGGCTGATCCGGGCGCCGGTGCCGGGGCCGCGCTTCGAGAAGCGGACGTCGGGGCGGCCCGGGTCGTCGGGCAGGCGCGGGTTGGGATTGCCGGTCTCGCCGAAGAACGAGGAGGCGAGGATCCCGCCGCGCTCGAAGGCGCGGAAGTACTCCCCCGGTTGGGTCGCCTCCCAGCGAGGGAGCGGCAGGAGGAGCGGCAGGGCGCCGCGGGCCGCCTCGTCCGGCGTCGGGGTCTCGGCGATCCGCTGCGCGCGGCCGTCGGGCCCGTAGCTCTCGCCCAGCAGCGCGCTCTTCAAGCCCACGATGCCGTTGGCGTAGCCCGCCGCGGCCCAGAAGATCGACGAGGTGGTCATGGTGCTCTTGGGCACCGCGTTGACCT
>CAZIIB010000055.1:0-1995 GCA_964539125.1 uncultured Thermoanaerobaculia bacterium
CATGAGCAGGTCCTTGATCTCCTTGAGGCGCACCAGCCGGCCGTTGAGGCGGTACTGGCTCTCGCCGCTCCGGAAGACCCGGCGCCCGAGGGTCAGCACGCCGTCCTCGGCCGCGGGGAAGGAGGGGTCGGTCTCGAGGCGGAGGGTGACCTCGCCCATGCCCAAGGGCTTGCGCTCGGCCGAGCCGTTGAAGATCACGTCCTCCATGGTGTCGCCGCGCAGGTTCTTGGCGCTCTGCTCGCCCAGGACCCAGGTGAGGGCGTCGGAGATGTTCGACTTGCCGCACCCGTTCGGGCCGACGATGGCGGTGATTCCCCCGGCGAAATCCAGGGAGACCGGGTCCAAGAAGGACTTGAATCCGGAGACTTCGAGGCGCTTGAGCTTCAACATGACGTCAAGGATCGAAGATTACCAGAGCCCCCGGTGGCCCACAAGGGCCGTGGGGCGAGATCTGGTGCCCGGCGCCGGCCGGACCACGACATCTGGTGCCCGGCCGCCGGCCGGCCGGATCTATGCCTTTGTCTCAACCTCGCGGGCCGGCAGCAGCCTTCCCAGGTAGAACCAGGACCAGAGGAGAAACGGCAGCCCGAGCTTGACCGGCAGGTCGAGGACGTGCTTGCCCAGGCCCCAGAAGTTGCGGGCGAAGGCGCCGTAGTGGGCGAGGCTCCAGTCCCCGAGCTGGGTGGCGTACATGAACTCGATCCAGAACAGGGTGAGCACCACGTCGAAGCAGGCCGAGATCAGGAGCGCCCAGCCCAGGTTGGCCAGGCGCTCGCGCCATCGCACCTCGGGCACTCCCATGAACAGGGCGACCAGCAGGATCACCGGGAAGTGCAGGTCGGTCACCCGCATCGACCCGACGACCTCGTGCTCGCGCGGGAAGTCGAGGCGGCCGATGAGGGCGAAGTCCGAATCCTTGGGGTAGAGGCGGGTGACGTTCGGGCTCTCGATCAGGTGCGCCGCGTTCTGCCCCGCCGCCTCGAGGAAGCGGTTGTAGAAGGGCGTGAGAAGCGCCCACACCACGGCCGCGGGAATCAGCCAGAGGAGGACGTTGCGGACCAGGTGCACGGCCCAGCGGCTCCGGTCCATGCCCCGGGCACCTCGTGCGCCGGAGGAGGCGCGGCGACCGCCGCGGGAGCTCACGACCCGGCCTCGGAGCCTCGCTCCGCCCCGTCCTCCGGCCCGCCGGTCTCACCTCCAGATCCACCTCCAGATCCGGGCGCGCCCACCCGGCTCGCCCAGAGCACGAAGAGGGCGAGGCCGGAGAGGATCACCACCGTCTGCCAGATGACGGTGTGGGAGGTGTCGAAGAACGAGGGCAGATAGGCT
Source organism: uncultured Thermoanaerobaculia bacterium (assembly GCA_964539125.1). Taxonomy (GTDB): domain Bacteria; phylum Acidobacteriota; class Thermoanaerobaculia; order Multivoradales; family DATKCC01; genus CAVUBL01. The sequence goes on from CAZIIB010000055.1 coordinate 1,330, forward strand.
CCGGTCAGGTAGAGGGCGACCACCCGCACCAGGTTGATCACCTGGATCGCCACCAGGCCCAGCACGAGGCCGGCCAGCCGGGCCTTCCAGCGGGCGGGGAAGGCCAGCACCGCGGCCACGAAGATCACCACGGTCTCCACGCCGTTACAGCCGTTCTCGATGTTGACGGCGAAGCTCGGCCCCCGGATCACCGTGCCCGAGAGGGTGACCGGCTGACCCAGGAGCCGGAGGGCGTGGCCGCTGGTCCAGGCGACCCACGCGGTGAAGGGCACCACCACGTTGTCGTTGACCCAGTGCACCGACAGCAGGGTGAAGCTCCCCGCCAAGATCACGAGGAAGAGCACCAGGAACACGATCTGCCGGCGCCGCGGGCTCGGCTGGGGTTTTGTTTCGGTCATGGAGTGGGCGGGGCTCGGCGGGCCATGTTAGAGAAGGACGGCGCCGGAGTCCAGCGAGAGGCCTCATTGACAACTCCGCGTCCCGGACGTACCATGCCGCGGATTCGGGAGCGAGCCTTGCCGCCCAGACTCAAACCGAAGAAGACCCTCCTGGACAGAAAGCAGATTCGTCGGGTCGTCCGTCGCATGGCGGGCGAGATAGTCGAGGCCAACGGAGGCATCGCCGACCTGATGCTGGTCGGCGTGCGCAGCCGTGGCGTGCCGCTGG
>CAZIIB010000055.1:2005-3507 GCA_964539125.1 uncultured Thermoanaerobaculia bacterium
AAGGGGGCGAGGTGCCCCTGGGGCTCCTGGACATCACGCTCTATCGCGACGACCTCTCCACGATCGCGCCCCAACCGGTGGTCAAGGAGAGCCGCTTTCCGCGCTCCATCGACGACCGGGTGATCGTGCTCTGCGACGACGTCCTGTTCACCGGGCGCACCGTGCGGGCGGCCCTCGACGCCCTGATCGACTACGGCCGCCCGCGCGCGGTCCGTCTCGCCGTCCTGGTGGACCGCGGCCACCGGGAGCTGCCGATCCAGGCCGACTACGTGGGCGCCCTGGTGCCGACCGCCTCCGACGAGCACGTCGAGGTCCGGTTCACCGAGACCGACGGCGCCGACGACGTCCGGCTCCTGGAGCGGGTGGAGGAGTGAGCGTGCCGACCTCGCCCGCGGCCGTCACCCGCTGGACGCGCAAGGACCTGCTGGGGATCGCCGGGCTCTCGCCCGAGGAGATCCGCCTGATCCTGGACACCGCCGAGTCGTTCCGCGAGGTCGCCGAGAGGCCGATCAAGAAGGTCCCGGCCCTACGCGGAAAGACGGTGGTCAACCTCTTCTTCGAGGCCTCCACCCGCACCCGCTCGAGCTTCGAGCTCGCCGAGAAGCGCCTGTCCGCCGACGGCCTCAACTTCTCGGCCTCGACCTCGTCGCTCTCCAAGGGCGAGAGCCTGGTGGACACGGCCCTCAACCTCCAGGCCATGGCGCCCGACCTGATCGTCATCCGCCACGCCTACCCCGGGGCGCCCCACCTGCTCGCCCGGCGCCTCGCCGCGGGAGTGATCAACGCCGGCGACGGAGCCCACGAGCACCCCACCCAGGCCCTCCTCGACGCCTTCACCATCCGTCAGCACAAGGGCCGGATCCAGGGCCTCAAGGTGGCGATCGTGGGCGACATCGAGCACAGCCGGGTGGTGCGCTCGAACATCCATCTGCTGGGCAAGCTGGGCGCCCAGGTGACCGTCGCCGCCCCGCGCACTCTGATGCCGGTGGCCATGGAGTCCATGGGGGTGACCGTGACCCACTCCCTGGACGAGGCCCTGGAAGGCGCCGACGTGGTGATGATGCTGCGCATCCAGCTCGAGCGCCAGGGGCGCATGCTCTTTCCCTCGACGCGGGAGTACTTCAATCTCTTCGGCCTGACCGCCGAGCGCATGCGCCGCGCCAAGGAGGACGCCATCGTCATGCATCCAGGGCCCATGAACCGCGGCGTGGAGATCGCGAGCGAGGTGGCCGACGGCCCGTTCTCGGTGATCCTCGAGCAGGTGACCAACGGCGTCGCCGTGCGCATGGCGGTGCTCTACCTGCTCTCCGGTGTGCGGGAGGTGGCGTGAGCGACGCCCTGCTGGTGCGCGGCGGCCGGCTCGTCGACCCGAGCCAGGACCTGGACGGACCGCTCGATCTCCTCCTGGAGGATGGAGTGGTGGCGGGCGTGGGCGAGGGCCTCGAGGCGCCCGAGGGCGCCGAGGTGGTTGACGCCTCGGGCCTGGTGGTCACCCCCGGCCT
>CAZIIB010000055.1:3517-11136 GCA_964539125.1 uncultured Thermoanaerobaculia bacterium
CCACGTCCACCTGCGCGAGCCGGGCCAGGAGCACAAGGAGACGGTGCGGACCGGCACGATGGCGGCGGCCGCGGGCGGGTTCACCGCCGTCGCCTGCATGGCCAACACCGTGCCGGTCAACGACAACGCCTCGGTGACCGAGCTGATCCTCACCCAGGCCCGGCGCGCGGGCTTCGCCAGGGTCTACCCGGTGGGGGCGGTGAGCAAGAGCCTCCACGGCGAGGAGCTGGCCGAGATGGGGGAGATGGTGGCCGCCGGGGCGGTGGCCTTCTCCGACGACGGCCTGCCCGTGGCCCATCCCGAGCTCATGCGCCGGGCGCTCCTCTACGCCCGGCACTTCGGCGTGCCGGTCATCCAGCACGCCGAGGACCTGAGACTGACCGGCGACGGGGTGATGCACGAGGGCGAGTGGTCGACCCGGCTGGGCCTGGCCGGGATCGCCGGGGCGGCGGAGGACATTCTGGTCGCCCGCGATCTCCTCCTCCTCGAGGACGTGGGCGGGCGCTACCACGTGCAGCATCTCTCGACCGCCCGGAGCCTGGAGCTGGTGCGCCGGGCCAAGGCCCAGGGCCTGCCGGTGACCTGCGAGGCGACGCCCCACCATCTGCTCCTGACCGACCGCGGCGTGGCCGACTCGGAGTACTCCACCGACTTCAAGATGAAGCCGCCGCTCCGGAGCGAGGCCGACCGCCAGGCCCTGGTCGACGGTCTCGCCGACGGCACGGTCGACTGCATCGCCTCGGACCACGCGCCGCACCACCCGGACGAGAAGGACGTGGAGTTCAGCACCGCGCCCTTCGGCATCCTGGGGCTCGAGACCACCCTCTCGCTCTGCCTCGACCGGCTGGTCCACGCCGGGGTGATCGACCTCGCCCGCCTGGTCGAGCTCCTCTCGACGGCGCCGGCCCGGGTGATGGGGATCCCGGGGGGCACTCTCGCTCCCGGTAGCCCGGCGGACGTCACGCTGATCGACCTCGACGCAGAGGTCACCGTCGACCGCCGCACCTTCCGCAGCAAGTCGCGCAACACCCCGTTCGACGGCTGGACGCTCCGCGGCCGGCCGGCCGGGACGATCGTCGCCGGCCGCCGGGTCGAGCTGCCGTAGGCCGGTCTCCGCGCGTCCCGTAGACTGCCGCCGTGATCCCGGACTGGCGGCGGCTGTCGAAGAACCCCGTGCTCCTCGCCGGGGCGATCTGGGCCGTGGTCTGCGTCGCCGTCGGCGTGCACCTCGCCGGCCAGGCTCCGGACGACATGTTCATCAGCTTTCGGTACGCCTGGAATCTCGCGCACGGCCAGGGATTGGTGTTCAACCCGGGCGAGCGGGTCTTCGGGCTGACCAACCCCGGCCTCGCCCTGCTGCTCGCGCTGCTTCACGCGGTGACGCGCGCTCCGGTCCACGTCCTCGCGGGGGTGGTGTTCGGAAGCGCCCTCTGGGTGGTGGCCGTGCTCCTCCTCGGCGAGGGGATCGGGCGCGGACGGACGACGGAGGCCGTCGTCGCCGGCTCGCTCCTCGTCTCGTCGTCGGTGGTCTGGGCGAACCAGGGATCGGCGTCGGCCTCGGTCCTGGCCCTCCTGGCCCTCGCGGCCGTCCTCGCCGCGTCCCGGCCGGTGAGCTCCGGCATCGCCGCGGGCCTGGCGGTCTGGTTTCGGCCCGACGCCGTCCTCGCGGTCGCGGGGCTCGGCCTGCTGCTCACCCTCGAGCGGCGACCCGGGTTCCGGCGCTGGCTGGTGGCCGTGTCCACGGTCGTCGGAGTCGGCATGGTCGCGGCCTGGTGGTGGTTCGGAGCCCTCCTGCCGGCGACCCTGGAAGCGAAGCGGCTGATGGCGGCCGCGTGGGCCGGAAGCTGGGCCGGGCCCGCTCGTTTCTGGGCTCGGGGAGCGACCCTGCTCGGGAAGCACTGGGGGCCGGCCTGGCTCCTCTGCGTCACCCTCGGGGTCGCCGGGCTCTGGCCGCTCTTCACTCGCGGCGGCCGGGCGGTCCGGACCCTGACCCTCTACGCCGCCGGGGTCGCGCTCGCCTATCCGCTGCTCGGCGTCCCGTACTTCTCCTGGTACGCCGTTCCCGTCTATGCGGTCCTCCTGTACGGCCTGGTCGCCTTCGTCGCGAGCCTCGCCCGCGCGTGGTCGCGAGCGGTGGGCGGCGATCGCCCGCGCTCGACGCCGGCGGTGCGGGCTCTGAGCATCTTGCTGGCTCTGCTCTTGGGCGGGCTTCCCGTCCTGTCGCTCGAGAGATCGAGCCTCCGGTGGCTGACCGGCGGCCATGGCGGCGGGCGGTTTGCGACGTACCGCAAGGCCGCGCTCTGGATCGCGAAGCACAGCGACCCGGGGGCGCGGATCGCCTTCGGGGAGATCGGGAACCTCGCCTACTGGAGCCGGCGCCCGGTCGACGACCTGCTGGGTCTCGTGACTCCGCGCTCCCTGCCCTACCTCGCGGCCGGCGACCCGGTGGGGGCGTTCCTGGCCCGCCCCCCGAAGATCTTCCTCCACCACCCGAAGGCGCCGTTCATGGGGATCGTGGAGTTGCCCTGGTTCCGGCGGGCCTACCGCCCCGTGGCCCGGATCGCACCGCCTCCGGACGGTGAAGGCGAGGTCGTCGTGTACCGGCGCCGCCCGGGGGTTCCGCTGCCGCCTCCCCGCCCCCCGGGGAAGGCTTCCAGCCGGTAGGGGCGTCAGGTCCCCTCCGGTGGCCGGGGACGGTTCCGAGCGCCCGGCCGCGGCGGCGCCGGGTGGTAAGCTGTCCCGAATACGGAGCTGCCGCGGGAGGCGCCGGGCGCCGCCCCGTGGAGGGCCCGCCGACCGCGATGACCTCCGCTCTTCCACTTCTCGACACCGCCACCGCGGCTGCCCGCGCCGGCGGGGAGGTGCTCCGCCGCCTGTTCGGCACCTCCGCCCTCGACGTGCGGCGCAAGGGCCAGAATGACTTCGTGACCCGCGCCGACCGGGAGAGCGAGGAGGCGGTGATCGGCGCGATCCGGGCGCGCTTTCCCGACCATGGGATCCTCACCGAGGAGGCGGGAGTCCTCGCCGGCGGCAACGAGCACGAGTGGGTGGTCGATCCTTTGGACGGCACCACCAACTTCCTCCAGAGCCTGCCGGTGTTCTGCGTCTCCGTGGCCTGCCGGCGGCGGGGCGAGCTGCTCGTCGGAGCGGTCTACGAGCCCCTGGCCGACCGGATGTTCTCCGCCGCGCGGGGCGAAGGGGCCACGCTCGACGGCCGGCCGATCCGTGTTTCGGAGCGCTCCGGTCTCGCCGACGCCTTCCTCGCCACCGGCTACCCGTTCCGGGCCCACGCCGCCCTCGACCTCTACCTCGGCACCTTCCGGGAGATCTTCCTCCAGGTGCGGGCGATCCGACGCTGCGGCGCCGCGGCCCTCGACCTGGCGCACACCGCGGCCGGCGTCTACGACGGCTTCTTCGAGTTTCGCCTCTCCCCCTGGGACCTGGCCGCCGGAGTGCTCCTGGTGCGCGAGGCGGGCGGCCGGGTGAGCGACCTCGACGGCGGCGAGCGCTTCCTCGAGAACGGCAACGTGGTCGCCGGCGGGCCCGGCGTCCAGCCCGAGCTCCTGCGGGTCGTCGCGCGTCGGGGTGGCGAGGCGGCGCTCGCCGCCCTCACTGCGGATCTCGCAACCCACGGCGCCCCGGTGGGCGCCGGCTGAGCGAGGGGATCGCGTGCGGTCTCGAAAGGACGGAGAGGTGGAGTGGGTCGCCGCAGGGGACGAGGAGCCGTCGTCCGACGGTTCGCGGCCGGGCGACCGGGCGTTGCTCGAGTTCCAGATCCACCCGCAGGACATCCGCAAGAAGGTTCGTTATCTCTTCTTGTCCCGCCGCGAGGTCGCCGGGTGGGCAGCGGCCGCGGTGGCCCTGGTGGCCATGGTGGTGGGCGCTGCCCTCCTCACCCCCCGGGTGGTGGCCGATCTCTGGCGAACCCGCGAGTACAACGTCTTGCTCGCCGAGCGCAAGCACCAGGAGGAGCGCCTCGGCTCCCTCGTCCAGAGCCTCGAGAAGGTGCGCGGCGAGAGCGACGACCTGCGCCTGGTCATCGACAAGGTCTACCTGCTCTACGGCCTGTCGAGCGAGGTGACCGGCGGCCAGGGCGGCTACCCGTTCGTCGGCGACGCCAAGGGCCTGACGGCCGAGAGCGACCCCCTGGCCTACGGCAACCGCCTGGAGGCCTCGATCGCGGAGCAGCTCTCGGTGGCGGGCATCTTCCTCGACGAGATCCAGAACTTCGAGGTCGCGCGCCAGGACCAGGTGCGCCAGACTCCCTCCACTTCGCCCCTGCGCGGTGGGGACTTCGTTCTGACCAGCCCGTTCGGCGACCGGCGCAACCCGTTCACCAAGCGCCACGACTTCCACGCCGGCCTCGACCTGGCGGCGCCGGTCGGCACGCCGATCCACGCCCCGGCCGACGGCGTGGTGCTCTTCGCCGGGCGCTACTCGCTGCAGCGGAGCGTCGGGTGGTGGCGCTACGGCAACCTGGTGATCCTCGGCCACGGCGACAACTTCCGGACCCTCTTCGGTCACTGCTCGAAGGTGCTGGTCCGCCGGGGGCAGCGGGTCTCCCAGGGCGACGTGATCGCCCAGGTCGGCTCGACCGGCATGTCGACCAGTGCGCACCTGCACTACGAGGTGCGCCGCGAGGACTCCGACGGCGTCTTCCGGCCCGTCGACCCGCGGATCTACATTCTCGACCACCGGTGGCGCAACGAGGAGCAGCTCCTGGTGCGGAGCCGCACGGCGCCGCCGGCGACCGACTTCCAGCCCCTGCCGCCCCTCGCCGGGAAGTAAGCCGATGGCGAAGCTCGAAGGCTCGGCCAGCGCCACGATGATCATCCCCAGCGGGACCGAGATCGAGGTCGACGCGCACGGCCAGCTCTCGATCCGTACGCCGGGCAACCTGGTGCTGCAGAACTCGGGTGCCTTCGGCACTCTGGAGTCGGTCCACGGCTCGATCCGCATCGAGCGGGGGGTGGAGATCGAGGCGGCCACCGTGCGCTGTGCCGACGCCTGCTATGTCCAGGGGAGTCTCACGGCCTGGAAGGTCATCGCCCGAACGCTCCACCTGGAGGACACGGCCGAGGCCCACATCGTGCTCCAGGAGACCGAGAGCCTGGACGTGGGGCGCGGCGCCCGGTTGGTGGGCAACTTCCACTCCGAGGACGAGCTCTTCCTCCTCTTCTCGCGCTTCGCCGACCAGGTGCGGAGCCTGCCGATCTACTCGAGCCGGCGGCGCACGCCTCGGCCCGCCTCGCTCGGCGGCGACGCCGAGATGGTCCAGGCCCTCGCCGAGGGGTCGACCGGGGAGGACGAGCCGGAGGCGGCGGATGTCGGGGGGCGGCGGGAAGACCATCCCGGGCCCGGGGCGAACGTCTTGCCCGAGGCGCTCTCCTTCGCCCACGCGCTGCTCGAGCGCGAGGTCGGCGGCACCGAGCTCGGGCGCTCCTCGCAACGGGTGCTCCGCGAGCTGGTCAAGCTCCTGGACGAGGGCGACGTCGAGACCCTGCGTCATGTCCACCGCACCCTCTTCGGCCGGATCACCGAGCCGACCGACAACGTGCGCAAGGCCGAGTGGTTGGTCCAGGACCACTTCGCCGACGCCGAGCCCGAGGCCCCCGACATGCCCTCCTGAGGCGCGCCGCGGCCTGCGCCCGCGGGGCTCCCTACGACAACCGCTTGGTGAACAGCCGAGTGGCGGCGGCGAAGCCGATCGCGGTGAGCGCCACCAGCGCCAGCAGCTCGCTCGGCTGATCGGCGAGGGTCGAGCCCCGCAGCAGGATCCCCCGGCACAGGCGGATGTAGTGGGTCAGCGGCAGGAGCTCACCCAGCCAGCGCGCCGGCGCCGGCATGGCGCCGAACGGGAACATGAAGCCCGAAAGCAGCACCGACGGGAGGAAGAAGAAGAACGAGAGCTGGGTGGCCTGGAGCTGCGACGAGGTGATGGCCGAGATCACCAGCCCGATGCACAGGTTGGCCGCGATGAAGACCGCCGAGGCCACTGCGAGGTCCAGGAGGCTCCCGGCCACCGGCACCCGGAAGAGGGCGAGGCCGGCCAGCAGCACGATCGCCACCTGCACCAGCCCGATCCCGATGTAGGGGACGATCTTGCCCACCATCAGCTCGGCTCGGGCGACCGGCGTGGCGATCAGGAACTCGAAGGTGCCGCGCTCGCGCTCGCGCACCAGGGCGAGGGCGGTCATCAGGATCATGGTCGTGGTGAGGATGACCCCCAGGAGCGCCGGCACCACGAAGACTGCGGTGCGGACCTCCGGGTTGTAGAGGTCGATGACCGCCACGTCGAGAAAGCGCGGGTGGACGAGCTCCGGCGCCGCGCCGATGCCGCGGGCCCTGGGCAGGTTGCCGATCGAGCCCGGCGGCCCCAGCCCCGACCGGGCGAGCCCCGTGTTGTGACGTTCGGCGAGCCCTTCGGCCGCGGTCCGGACCGCCCGGGCGACGATCGGGTCGCCGGCGTCCACCAGGATCGAGATCTCGGCACCGCGGCCCCGGTAATAGGAGCGGGCGAAGTCCGGGGGGATCTCCACCACCGCCTGGACGGCGCCGCTCTGAAGCAGCTCGCGGGCCTCCGCCTCGTCGTCGAGACGGCGGACGATGCGGAAGGCATCGGTGGCCTCGAGCTCGCCCACGAAGCGGCGGGTCACGGTGGTCTTGACGTGGTCGACCAGGGCGGTGGGCACGTGCCGGACGTCCTGGTTGATGGCGTAGCCGAAGAGGACGAGCTGGACTGCCGGCAGCCCGAGGACGAACCCCAAGGTCAGAGGGTCGCGCCAGAGCTGGCGGAGCTCCTTCCTGGCGATGGCCCGGATCCGCCGCACGCTGCCGATCCGGCCGAAGGCGGCGGCCGGCCGGGCGATCCAGCCGGGCAGCGCGGGTCGCTTCACCGTGTACCTCCAGACGGCGCGACCGGGATGGGCATCGTGACGGCGCCGTCGAGTCGCTCTCCGGCGAGGAGCGCCACGAAGACGTCCTCGAGGCTCGGCTCGGCCGGCTCCACGCCGGCGCAGGCGATCCCCTCGGCGGCGAGGCGGCGCGCCAGCAGCGGGCCCGCGACCGGGGCCTTCGGTCCGCCCGAGCGCAGCAGCACCTGGACGTGGTTTCCGAGCTGGGTGACGCTCTCGACCTCCGGTGTCCCCCGGAGCACGCGGATCGCGTCCTCGGGCGAGGCGGCGGTCAGACGCACCACCCGGTCGTCCAAGGCGTCGAGCAGGTCCGAGGGCGAGGCGATCGCCACCGTGCGCCCGCCGCGCAGGATGCAGAGGCGATGGCACCGGACCGCTTCGTCCATGTAGTGGGTCGAGACCAGGACGGTGGTGCCGTCGGCGGCCAAGCCGAAGATCGTCTCCCAGAACTCCCGGCGGCTGCTCGGGTCGACTCCGGCGGTGGGCTCGTCGAGGAAGAGCAGCTCCGGGCGGTGGAGGACGGCGGCGGCGAGGGCCAGGCGCTGGCGCCAGCCGCCGGAGAGGTGCTCGGGACGCTCCTCGCGCCGCGGGGCGAGGCCGTACTCGTCGAGCACCTCCTGGACCCGCGTCCGCCGCTCGGCGCCGTCGAGGCCGAAGACCTCGGCCACGAAGTCCAGGTTCTCCTCGACCGAGAGGTCCCGGTAG
>CAZIIB010000056.1:0-6571 GCA_964539125.1 uncultured Thermoanaerobaculia bacterium
TAGAGGCGCAGGATCGGCGCGTTCTCCGGGTCGAAGCGCAGGAGCACGGGCTTGGTGACCTGCTCGGGGAGCTGGACGAGCTCCAGCTTCTGGCGCACGTCGAGGGCGGCGAAGTCCATGTTCCGCCCCCAGTCGAACTCGAGGGTGACCTGCGAGAGGCCGGGCTTCGACACCGAGCTCATCCGCTGGACCCCCGCCACCACGCCCACCGCCTCCTCCACCGGCCGGGTGACCAGGGACTCGACCTCCGCCGGCGCAGCGCCCGTGTAGCGGGTCTCGACGGTGAGGCTCGGGTAGGAGATGTCGGGCAGCAGGTTGATCGGCAGCCGGGTGAAGGCGACCGCGCCGAACAGAGAGACGGCGATCGCCACCATGGCGACGGTCACCCGACGCCGGAGGGACAGCTCGATGATGCCCATGGGAGCTCCTTCGTTACGTCTTGCTGGCGACCTTGGTGGCTTCCGGCGACTTCACCGGCGAGCCGTCCTTGAGCGCACCCTGGCCGGCGACGATGACCCGCTCGCCGGCGGCGAGGCCGGAGGCGGCCTCGATCACCGGCCCCTCCTCGATCCCCGTCTTCACCTCGCGCTTGTGGGCGACGCCGTCCTCGGCCACGAAGACGTAGGTCTTCTGGAGCTCGCGGACCAGCGCCTCCTTCGGCACCACCAGGGCGTCGGGCCGCCGCTCCTTGACCACGTCCACCCGCACGAAGGATCCGGGCCGCACCTGGGCGGGCGGCCGGATCGCCTCCACGGTCACCTTCACCGTGCCGGTCGCCGTGTCGACCACCGGGGCGATCTGGCGGATCTTGCCGTCGAACGCCACGTCCTCGTCGGCCTTCAGGACGATCCGCACCGGGCGGCCGCGGTCGAGGGCGAGGACGTCCTTCTCCGCCAGGTAGATGCGAGCGACCAGGGGATCGAAGCTGGCGACGGTGAACAGCTCGTCCCCCAGGCGGACGTCCTGGCCCACCTGGGTCGAGCGCTTGGTCACCTGGCCGCTGAACGGAGCCCGGATCAGGGTCTTCTCCAGGTGCCACTGGGCCTCGGCCAGCTCCTGCTTGGCGACGCCCAGCTCCATGACCGCCTGGTCCCGGTCCGCACCCGAGACCAGGCCTTCGTCGGCGAGCTTCGTCGTGCGGTCGAACTCCAGCTTGGCGTTCTCGAGGCGCACCTTGGCCTTCTCGAGGGCCATGGGCGTGTCGCCCTGGGCGAGCTCGGCCATCACCTGGCCCTTCTCCACCCGCTGCCCCTCGTCCACCTCCAGGTGGGCCAGGCGCCCCTCGCTCTCGGCCAGCACCTTGACCTCGTTCTCGGGCACCAGGTTGGCCGTGGCGCTGATGTAGGAGGCCACCGGCTGGCGGTGCACGTCGGCGGTCTCCACCGGGATCGGCGCGGGCTCGGCCTTCTCCTCGGCCTTCGCATCGTCGGCGGTCTTCCCCGCGTCGGGGGCGGCTGACTTGGCGGCGTAGACGGCGTAGACCCCACCCAGGGCCACGACCACCGCCACAGCGGCGATCAACAGCCGCTTGCGCCGGCGGCGCCGAGGGCGTGCGGGCTCCTCCGCCGCCTCCTCGGGCAGGGCGGTCTGGGCTTCGGTCTCCATCAGGATCTCGACGGTCTCTTCGCTCTCTATGGCTTCGAGGGCCTCGGTGTCCCGGGCCTCGTCAATCGCTGCCTTGTGTCGGCTCATCACGCCCTCCGGCTCGTCGTCGGACGACTCGGGCCCCGTGGATCGGCTGCCGCACAACGTCGTCGTCACCCGGTAGTACGCCGGAGGGCTGGAGGATGTTTCGAAGCGGGGAACGTCTTAGGACAACGGCAGCTACGGGATGTCGATGACGACTTTGCCCACCGCCGCACCGCTTTCGAGGTGGCCGTGGGCCTGGGCGGCCTCGGCGAGGGTGAAGCGGCGGGGATCGAGGAGGGGGCGCAGGCGCCCGGCGGCCACCAGGTCGGCCACCCCGCGGAGGATCTCGCCGTGGTGCTCCCGGCCCCGGTCGTGGATCATGGGCACGAGCATGAGGACCAGGTGGAGGCTCAGGTCCTTGGACATGGCCGGCCCCAGGTCGTAGCTCTGCCGGGCGACGATCGACACCACTCGCCCACTGAGGCCGGCGGCCTCGATCGCCCGGTTCAGGTTGTCTCCGCCCACCGAGTCGAAGACCACGTCGAAGCCTTCGCCGCCGCTCCGGCGCGCGACCATCTCGGCCGGCGTCTCCCGCCGGTGGTCGGCCACCTCGTCGGCGCCCAGCTCGCGGGCGATCCGCGCCTTCTCCTCCGAGGAGGCCGTGGCCACCACCCAGGCCCCGCGTGCCTTGGCGAGCTGCAGGGCCACGTGCCCTACGCCGCCGGTTCCTCCATACACGAGGACCCGCTCGCCCTCGGCGACGCGCGCCTTGTCGTAGAGGCCCTCCCAGGCGGTGATCGAGACCAGGGGCAGGGCCGCCGCCTGGCGGAAGTCGAGACCGGCGGGCTTGGGCGCCAGGAGCCGGGCGTCGGCGGCCATCCGCTCGGCCAGGGCGCCGGGGATGCCGCGGAGCCCGCCGGCGCAGCCGTAGATCTCGTCGCCCGCCCGGAACGCCGACACCCCCTCCCCCACCTCCTCGACCACCCCGGCCACGTCCATGCCCAGGATGCCCGGCAGCTCGGGAGCGAGGGGGCCGCCGCCGCGCCGGATCTTCACGTCCACCGGGTTGACGCTGGTCGCCGCCACCCGGATCACCACCTCCCCGGGCCCCGCCACCGGGTCCGGCACCTCCCGCAGCTCGAACCCCTCGGGACCCCCGAGCTCTCTCAGGACCATGGCTTTCATCGGCCTTCCTCCTTCGTGGCAGGTCGACTCCCCCCGCCCCCCGACCAGTGTACTCGCCCCGGGCGGTGGCTCACCGAGGCCGGCGTGCTATGTTTTAGATGAAGAGGAGTCACCGCATGACTACAAGACCATACAGGCCCACCTGGACAAGGGATGTGTCGGCCGCTCTGATCGGTTTTCTCGCGATCGGATCGGCTCTCTGGATCCCCCGAGCCGAGGCGGCGGAGCCTTCTCTTTCCGAGACCGTCTACCCGCTTCTGATCGAGCGGGCGAATGCCCCTCGCTCCGGCTTCTTCGTCTACGACGACGCGGACTCCGGATTCAACCACGGCTTTCCCTCCGGCCTGTTTGCGAACCAGGAGGCGACCCTCGCCAAGATCCACATCCAGACGGCGTGCGTGGACGATCCCGCGGCGGCCGACGGTTGCAGCGACGACCCCGACGCCCTGGACCGCGAGCGGGGAACCGTCTTCCGCCTCACTTTCGACCCGCTCGCCGCCGGCGAGTTCGCCGGCCTCAACTTCGAGGAGCCGGAGGGCTGGGGCGGGGACCCGCGCGGCAGCGGCTACGACCTCCGAGGTGCGAGTGAGCTCGTGCTCGAGGCCCGTTCGCCCGACGGATTGTCCGTCCAGTTCGGCTTGGGCGGGGGTACCTCTGCCTTCGTGGCGCTGCCGGAAGAGTGGACCGAGCTCAGCTTCCCCCTGACCTCGCTCTCCCCGACTCCTGACCTGACCGAGGTCCATCTCCTCTTCTCCATCGCCACGAACGACTCGAACGCCTCCTCGGGAGGCACCGTCCTGGTCGACCGCGTCCGGCTCGAGCCGGCCCCGACCCGCCAGGCGACCGTCCTCGGCTTCCCGCTGAGCACCGAGACCTTCGGCATCGTCCCGCGGGAGAGCGAAGCCGCCGGACGGGTGCCGATCCCGCCGGACCAGGAGCTGCGCAACCTGACGGCGACCTACGAGTCGGCCTTGACGGTGCAGGCGCTCCTGGATCGGGGTGACCCGGACGATCTCGCCGCGGCGGGCGCCGTGCTCGACGCCGCCGCCTACGCCCTCGACCACGACAACGCCGGAGACCCCCTCCCCGTCGCCACCGACGGCTCGACCGGCCTCCACAGCGGCTACGAGAGCGGCGAGCTCCCCCTGCTCAACGATCAAGGGCCCGGCGCCGGGCAGGCGGGGGAGGTGCGCCTGGCGGGCTTCACCGCCGGCGAGGATCTCTGTGGCGCGTCGGGCTTCTGCCTGGTCCTCGACGGCGCGACCGGCGGCAACGACGCGTTCGCCCTCCTCGCCTTTCTCGCGGCGTATCGCGAGCTCGGCGACGCCAGCTACCTCGACGCCGCGCGGGAGATCGGGCGCTGGGTCGCCGACCGGCTCACCGACGACTCCGGCACCGGCTACGGCGGCTACTTCGTCGGCTACCCGGACGAGGGCGTGGTGCCGAAAGAGCGGATCTCGGGCAAGTCCGTGGAGAACAACGCGGACCTCTTCGCCGCCTTCTCGGCCCTGGCGGCGGTCGAGACGGAGCTCGGCAACGACGCGGAGGCCGCCCAATGGCAGGCGCGAGCCGAGGCCGCCGGGGGCTTCGTCCTGGCGATGTTCGATCCGACGACCGGCTGCTTCCAGGCCGGAACCGTACCCGTGGGGACGCCGCCCGGGCCGGGCATCGACCCGACCGGCGCCCAGCAGGGCGACGACGTGATCAACCGCTTCCCCTTCCTCGACGCCCAGACCTTCACGACCCTCGCCCTGGCCTGGAGCCCCGAGTATCGGAGCGCCATCGACTGGCGGCGTCCGGCCCAGTGCGTCCTGGACTCCGGATACGCGAAGACGGCCACGGCCGGCGCCGAGACCTTCCACGGCTTCAACCTCGTCCAGGAGCCCACCGAGGGGCCGGACGGCATCGCCTGGGAGTTCACGGCGCAGGCGGTGGCTCTCATGCGCTTCGTGGACCGCCTCTACGGCCAGCCGCGCTTCGCCGACGAGGCGAGCTCCTATCTCGACGAGCTGCGGCGGGCGCGGAGCGACGCTCCCTTCGGCGACGGCCGGGGCCTGGTGGCCAGCACCCTCGAGTCAGGCGACACCTTGCCACCCATCGACCAGTGCCTGAGCACGCCGTTCCAGTGCATCCCGGAGCGGGTGGGTCTCGCGGCCTCGACCTGGGCGCTCGTGGCCGAGACCGGGCTCAACCCGTTCCAGCAGGCCCTTCCCGCCTGCGTCTCGCCCGACCAGGTGGACCTGAGCCATCAACAGGTCGACACCGTGGCGATCTTCGAGGCCTGCGACACGCTCGCCGCCGGCTCCGACTTCCAGGTCGCTTCGCCCGGCGACGTCACCTTCCGCGCGGGCCGACGGATCGTCCTACAAAGCGGCTTCTCCGTCGGCCACGGCGCGAGCTTCCGGGCGGTGATCGATCCTTCGCTCCGCTAGCCGCCGGGTTCATCCGAAGACTCAGCGCCAGCGGGGCAGCCAGTAGAGGTCGCTCTCGGCGCGGTCGGCCCGGGCGTAGTAGAGCTCGCCCGCGGGACTCACCGAGAGGCCGACGTCGTCGGAGTCGACCGGCGCGGTGCCGAGGGTCTCCTCGGCATGGGTGCCCGGGTCGAGCGCGAGGATCCGAGGCGGGCCGGGCCCGTGGCGGTCGAGGAAGAACAGCCGGTCCCGAACGAGGCCCCAGTGGCTGTAGTCGGTGGTCGCGAGCCGCGGATCCACGAGCTCGGGCGGGCTCGCGCCGTCGAGCGGCAGGCGCCAGATCCCGGCGGCGTCGAACCGGCTGAAGTAGAGGCAGCCGCCGTCGGGCGCGGCCCAGAGCGCGCTCGCCGGTCCGGCGAGGACGCGGGACGGAGTCCCTCCGCCGACGGGGATGCGCTGAATCCCCCAGACCGCGTCCAGGTCGCCGACGAAGTACAGGCTCCGGCCGTCGCTGGACCAGGCGGGCGCGATCTCGTCGCTTCCGGCCGTCGCCGTCACCCGGCGCGTGACCCTGTCCGCCACCTCGACGACGTACAGGTCGGACTGCCCGGAGCGCCGCGCCGACAGGGCGATGCGGCGGCCGTCGGACGACCACCGGACCCCGGCGATGGTGCCGGGAGCGAGGTCCGTCAGCCGGCGCGGCCGGCGGCCGTCGTGGTCGGCCAGCCACACCTCCGGCCGGCCGGAGCGGTCGGAGACGAACGCGATCCGGCGGCCGTCCGGCGAGACCGCCGGCTGCTCGTCCCAACGCGTCGAGGAGAGAAGGGGCCGCGGGCGGACGCCCGGGGAGCGCCGCCAGACCTGCGACCGGAAGCGGGTGCGCTCGAAGACCAGGGCGGCGGCGCCCACCGACGGCCTCCGTGCCTCGCCTCCCGCCAGGGGGAGCCACCGGGGGCGCCCCCCGTCCCGGCCGATCCGCCAGAGCCCGAACCCGCCCCCGTGGTCAACGGAGTAAAGGAGCGTTTCCCCGTCGCTCGTCCAGGCGATGCCGGAGATGGGATCGCCGTCCTCGGTCAGCCTCCTGGGCGCGCCTCCGGCCAGGGGCTGGAGCCAGAGGTCGGAGGCCCCCAGCGAGCTGGTGCGCGCGAAGGCCACCAGCGAGCCGTCGGGAGAGACCGCCGGAAAGCGGTCCCCGAGGCCGTCCGGCGGCGTGGTCAGCATCCGCCGCGGTCCGCCGTCGAGGGGCACCGCGACGAGGCGAAACCGCGGCAACGGAGGATCGGCCTCCGCCACGACGAGACCTTTGCCGTCGGGCCTCCAGGCCAGGTAGGGCGGCGGGCCCGCGG
>CAZIIB010000056.1:6671-11122 GCA_964539125.1 uncultured Thermoanaerobaculia bacterium
ACCGCTCCCACCGCCCCGCTCGCCAGGACGAGGCCGGCGGCGAGCACCCACCGGCGCGAGCGCCGGCGGCGGGCCGGGGGCGGCGGCGCTCCCGACAGGGCCGCCGGCGGCGCCATCAGCCGATAGCCGCGTTTCGGGACGGTCTCCACGAACCGCGGCCGCCGGGCGTCGTCCCCGAGCCCGCGGCGCAGCGCGCAGATCGCCTGGGTGAGCACCTCCTCCTCGACGAAGCGCTCCCCCCACACCCGCTCCAGGAGCTCGCCGCGAAGGACCACCTCTGCGGGGCGGCGGGCGAGCGCGAGGAGGAGCTCCATCACGCGCGGCTCGAGCCGGCGGCAGTCCCCGGCGGCCTCGATCAGGTTCCGGGAGGGCCGGACGACCACGTCGAGGAGCCGGAAGGGTGCTGAAGCGGCGCGACTCATCCCTGGACCGTGGTACGAGGAGGCGCCGGCTGGGTTTCGAGGCCTCCGGCCGCTTCCGAACATTTTCTTCAGGACTCCGACGCCGGCCTCTGGCATCCTCGACCCGATCGGAGGCCACCCATGAACCCGCGCCGCGTCGCTCGAAGCCTGCTCACCGCCACCGCCTTGGTCGCCGCCGTCCTCGGCCTGCTCGCCGCCTGGGGGGACTCGACGCCGATCGCCAACCTCGGGGAGACCCGCTGGTTCGCCCTCGGCTGCGCGCTCGTCGCCCTGGCCTTGTTGCTCCTGCGCTGGCGCGGGCGCCCGCGCGGCGTCCCGGCCCTCGTCGCCCTCGCTCTCGGCCTGGTGGGCCTCGGCTGGAGCACCTACCTGCTGGCCTTCGCCTACCGCTCCGAGCCGATCGTCTTCCAGAGCGGCGACGTCCGGATCGCCGGCACGCTCTTCCTGCCCCACCGCCACGGCCGCTACCCGGCGGTGGTCGAGCTCCACGGCTCGGGGCCCGAGACCCGCAAGGAGTTCTACTACCAGGCCAAGCTCTTCGCGCGCCACGGCATCGCCGCCCTGACCCTCGACAAGCGCGGCAGCGGCGAGTCCACCGGCGACCCCTGGGCGCCCTACGCGGCCTATGCCGCCGACGCCGTCGCCGGGGCGCGGCGGCTCGCGGCGCATCCCGAGGTGGACCCGGCGCGGATCGGCCTCTACGGCCCCAGCGAGGGTGGTTGGGTGGTGGTGATCGCCGCGCAGGAGCTCCGCGCGGCTTTTCTCATCGTCTCGAGCGCCACGCCGCTCACCCCGGCCGAGCAGGTCCTCTACCAGACCGGCGAGGACGTGCGCCGGGCCGGCTTCGGGCCCGACGCCGTGCGCGCGGCGCTCGCCCTGCAACGCCGGGTGCTCGACTACCAGCGGAGCGGCACCGCCCCGGAGGGGGCACCCGACCTGGCGAAGGCCCTCGAGGCCGCGGCCCGGGAGCCCTGGTTTCCCCACGCCAAGCTGCCGCGGAAGCTCTGGCCACCCGAGGAGTACGCCTGGTGGCGCTCGGTGATGGACTTCGATCCCCGGCCCGGCTGGCGAAGAGTCTCCTGCCCGGTGCTGGCCCTGGGCGGCGGGCGCGACGACCGGAGCGACGCCCACGCCAGCCTCGCCGGCATCGCACGGGAGGTCGCCGCCGGCTCCGGCGCGCCGGTGACCACGGTCCTCTTCCCCGAGGCCGACCACCCGCTCCTCGAGTGGCCCCTGGGCGACCACGTCCCGCCCCCGTGCTGGCCGGACGGCTACGCCCGCACCCTGGTCTGCTGGACCCGCCTACAGACCGGCGAGCCCGCGGGCTCCTACTGCCAGGGCTGGCGAGCACCGTAGGGTACGCCGCGGAGCGACCCGCCGAGGGGGTCAGTCCCCCCACTCCGCCGCCGGCCGCCCCATCCAGAGCCAGGCGACGTAATCGGTCATCGGCGGCTCGCCGCCCAGCTCGCGAAGACGCGCGTTCACCTGCCCGCGGTGATACGTGCCGTGCAGGGCCACCTGGAGGAACGTCTCCTCCATCGTGACCGGCTCCACCTTGCCGTACCGCTCCACCAGGAGGTCCGCCCAGGGCAGCTCGACCGTCCGGCCGAGCGCGTCGGGCTCGAGCCCGGCGAGGAGATCCGGCAGGAGGCCGTGGACCTCCCGGCCCCAGTCCCGGACCGCGGCCAGGTCTTCGAAGGTATCGACCTCGGGCACGTCGACGGGATCACCCTTCCATATCTGGTAGTAGACCCACTCGACCGTGTGGACGTGGTGGAGGAGCTCCCGCAGGCGGGCGTCCGCGGCGGTCTCGGCCCTCCGGAGCACCTCCGCCCATACGACGGCGTCGGCCCACTCCATGTGCCGGAAGAGGTCGTCCACCCTTCGATTCGTCACGGTCGGCGCTCCCCCTACTGCCCGTACTCGACCTCGATCCCCGGGCCGGGGTCGTACGTGGGCGGCCCGTTCATCACCGAGTAGTAGCGGCGCAGGATCCGGTCGATCGAGGCGGTGTCGGCGTAGGCCGGGCTCGTGAGGCAGCCGAGGATGGTCGACCGGCCGGCGCAGCCGTAGAGCTCGGAGAAGGTGTAGTACTCGTCGCCCCAGGTCGAGTCACCCATCTCGGTGAAGAAGGTCGTGAAGCCGACGAGCTCCTTCGTCCGGGCGTCGTAGCTCACCAGCTTGAAGCCCGGGTGATTGCCGTGGTTGGTGGTGATCCCGGGCGCCGAGACGGCGACCTCGATGACCCTGCCGCTCTTGTCGTGGAGGCGGCGGAGCTCATCCTCGTGGGTGTGACCGTAGGCCAAGCCCACCACCGTGGAGGTGTGGGCTCCCACCAGGTCGAGGAAGCGGTCGAGCCAGGCCTCCTCCGGCAGGCCCGCCGCGTTGCCCTCCGGATCTCGCGTCCACATGCCGGTCTCCGCATCGCCCCGATCGACGGCGTAGGCGTCCTCGCCCGGCGGAATGTGCATGGCGAGGAGGACCTTCTCGCCGCTGCGGGCGGCGTCGGCGAGCTGTGCATCGAGCCAGTCGAGCTCCGCATCGCCCGCCGCGCGCTGGCTCACTCCGTCCGCCGGGTGGTACCTCCGGCCCAGGAGGATCGAGTTGAGCGCGATCACCCGCAGACCCGCGACCGGCCGGGCACTGTAGAAGCCCAGGTCGGGCCGGGGGTTGGAGACCATGCAGGGTACGTCGCCGCAAGGCTGCGAAGCGTTGACCGCCGGAAAGCCGTCGCCCGGGACCAGGGAGAAGGCGGTCCTCCCCTGGGCGTCGCTGAAGGAGAAGTAGTTGCCGGCGAGGGCGTCGTTGTTTCCCGGCGTGTAGAGGAGCGGGATCCCGGTGCCGGCGACCAGGTCGTGGAGGTCCTGGAGCACGGCTCGGAGGTTGGCGTCGTGGCCCGGCACCTGGCTCGGGATCAGCGAGCAATCGCCATGGCCGGGGGCGCAGGCGTAGTGGCCCGGGAGGTCGCCGGTGTAGAGCACGAAGGAGGGCGGCTCCGGACCGTTCAGGATCGACTCCAGCTTCTCCCTGGTGATCTTCCAGAGGGCGAGGTCCGTGTCGTCGGAGGCGCCGCTGGTATCGAGGTGGACGTCGGAAAGGTGGAGGTATGTTGCCGCTTGCTCGCCCTGCGCCCTGGCGGCGCGCGGACAGAGGACCACCACCGGGGCCACCAGCGCCACGAACAGCACCACCACCAGGGATAGAGGGACGAGAGACTTCGACACGGGTGCCTCCTTGCGGCCGCCTCGCCGCGCGCCCATCGGTTTCGCGAGTACGAGGCGATAGCTTAGCGCAGGCGGTGCACCGGGACCAGGCGAACACCCGGACGCCGGCTACCAGGGAGAGTCCCAGATCTCCCGCGCGATCCGCCCTACGTGGAGCCCAGGAAGAGCGTGAGAACGCCCGTCAGGTTGAACAGGGCGTGGACCACCACGCCGATCCGGAAGTTTCTCTTGGCCTGCACGACGAAGGCGATGGGGAGGAACGCGACGAAGATCACCGGCAGCCCCCAGGGCGTGAAGAAGTGGTAGAGACCGAAGAGGAGCGCGCTCACCACCGGGGCCGCCCCACCCAGGTGGCTCATCCGGGGCAGGAGGAAGCCCCGGAAGTAGGCTTCTTCGACGAGCGGCGCCAGCAGGCCCGACAGCAGGATCGCCAGGACGAAGGTCAAGTGTCTCTGGCCGGGCGGCGCGGAAGCGACGCCGCTCACCAGGGCGTGCGTGCCGAGCTGCGCCGGGAACCACTCGAGGAACCACGCTTCGAGGCGGCCGCTCAGAGGGAGGACCGCCAGCGAGGCGAGGGCCCAGACGAGGTAGAGGAGGACAGGCCAGACGACGTAGTCGAGGAGGCTCCCTGAAGCCCGGTAGGCGACGGCGGAACGCAGCGGGCGCCCCGACCCCGTACGCCTGCCGGAGACGTACATGATGCCCACCAGCATGGGCAGGAGGCACGCCGGGACCAGGAGCAGCTCGGCCCGATAGGCTGTCAGCCCGGTCCGGATGAAGACCCGAGACAGGAAGACGAGCAGCG
>CAZIIB010000057.1:0-11015 GCA_964539125.1 uncultured Thermoanaerobaculia bacterium
CGACG
Source organism: uncultured Thermoanaerobaculia bacterium (assembly GCA_964539125.1). Taxonomy (GTDB): domain Bacteria; phylum Acidobacteriota; class Thermoanaerobaculia; order Multivoradales; family DATKCC01; genus CAVUBL01. The sequence goes on from CAZIIB010000057.1 coordinate 6, forward strand.
GTCATCGTCGCGCCGGCGAGACGATGACCGTCGTCGGGGTGGTGGGAAACGTCGAGGACCCGACCCAGGAGCCCCGCGAGACCTGGTACGTGCCCCAGGCGCAGTCGCGCGACGCGCCGGCCTGGGACGTCCTCGAGCCCTCCCTGGTGGTGCGGACCGCCACGCCCGACCCCGCGGCGGTCGTGCCCGCGGTGCGCGAGGCGGTGCGCCGGGCCGACCCCGACGTGCCGGTGTACGACGCCGCGACCGCCCGCGAGCGCCAGGCGGAAGCCCTCGGTCAACAGCGGACCGGCACGGCCCTGATCCTCGCCTTCTCGGCCCTGGGCCTGCTCCTCTCCGCCGTCGGGGTCCACGGGGTGACCGCGTACGCCGTCTCCCGGAGGACCCGGGAGCTGGGCGTCCGGATGGCGCTCGGCGCCGGGCGCGGCAGGGTGCTCTCGGGGGTCCTCGGGAGCGGCTCGCGCCTGGTGGGCGGTGGCATCGTCCTCGGCCTGGCCGGAGCGCTCGCGCTCTCCCGCGTCCTGGGCGCCGTCGTCGCCCCGGTGGAGGGCGCCGCCGGGCCGGCCCCGGGAGGGATCGTCTGGGCCGCCGCCGGCGCCGCGGCCCTCCTCACCGCCGTCGGCCTCGCGGCCACCCTGGGCCCCGCCCTCCGCGCCACCCGCACCGACCCGGTCCAGGCCCTCAAGGCGGAGTGAAGGGAGGTCAGTACCTCCAGCTCGTCAGGTCCGCCCCCTCCGGAGCCGTCGTCTCGATCCGCTTCAGGATCTGCGGCAGGTAGTTGGTGTTGTAGTGCAGGCGGGAGATGTAGTTGGGGTGCTGGTGGTCGCCGTTCCAGCAGTGCTCGGCGCGGTCCCCGTAGTCGACCTCGCCGGCGTAGTGGGGCGCCTTCGTCTTCTCGAGGAAGTCCTCGAGCAGGTAGACCGCGTCGTTCAGGTAGTAGCTGTCCATGTCGCCCACGTAGACGTGGATCTTGCCCACCAGGTCGGGACCGAGCGTGCCCCAGTCCCGCGCCAGGACGTAGCGCAGGTCGTAGTGCTCGCGCCAGTAGGCGGCCACGTCGTGGTCGATGGCGCCGGTCTCCTTGTCCCACAGGCGCAGGGGGTAGCCGTCGTCCCCGACCGGTGAGAAGACCGCCTCCCAGGCGTCGAACTGCTCGCCGGAGCGGTTCTTTGTGCCCAGCGCCAGCTCCATGTGGTTGTAGTCCTCGATCGTGGCCGAGACCTCGCCCCGCCAGTCGCGCAGCCCCGGGCGCGCCACGCGGCCGAACGCCCCCTCCTTGTAGTAGGCGTTGTCGTCGTCGTAGATGTCGATGGTTGTGTCGGCGCGGAAGTCGACCGGGTCGGGGCAGGCGGCGAAGGTGCCGTTGTACTGCTTGGGATAGAAGACCTGGGCCGCCAGCGCCTCCCAGCCGCCGGTCGATCCGCCGTAGAGGAAGCGGGCCCAGGGCGCGCCGATGCCCCGGAAGCGGCGCTCGACCTCGGGGAGCAGCTCATAGGTGATGGCGTCGCCGTACGGCCCCAGGTTGGCCGAGTTCACGGCGTAGGAGTCGTCGTAGTAGGGGTTGGCGTGCTGGATCTCGACCACCAGGAAGCGGGGGAAGCCCGGGCTGGTCCAGCGGCGGTAGAAGTCGTAGGCCTCCTGCTGGACGATCCGGTTGTAGCAGGGCACGTGGAAGCGCTCGCTGTAGACGCAGACGAGGTCGGGGTCGGGCGGCTCGGTGCGGAAGCCTCCGAAGTCCCGCTGGAAGTGGCCGTGGAGGATCATCACCGGGAAGTGGACCTCCGGGTGCGCCTCGAAGCCCCAGGGCAGGAGGACGTTGGCGCCCAGGTAGACGTCGCGGCCCCAGAACTCGCTCAGCCGGTCGCTGCGGATCTTGACGTGCTTGACGTACTCGGTGTCCGCCGGCGGCTCGATGGGGGGCATCACCTGGTCCAGGACGACCGGGATCGAGTGGTCCGCGGCCGGATCGAGCTCCATCCAGACCGGGGTGGAGTACAGATTGCCCGGCGCCTCGAACCAGTGCTGGCCCGCGCCCCGGTCGGCGGGCAGCAGAACGGTGTGGCCGTCGGCGCGGTGGAAGGTCTCGTAGCGGTGGAGGACCGCCTGCACCCGGTAGCGGCCCGCGGGCAGGTCGGCGAGCGACTCGTACGGGTAGCCGTAGGCCGCGGCGTCGACGAGCGCCGCCTGGTCCGGCGCGAGGCCGTGGACGTCCAGGCCGAAGAGCTGGATGGCGTCGACCCCGGCGTCGACCTCGAAGCGGGGCTCGGTGACGTCGTCCTTGGACAGGAGGAGGAGCACGCGGCCGTCCAGGGGGCCGGCGGCCGCCGAAGGCGGGTAGGAAACGGAGAAGCGGAAGGACGAGCCGGCGGCCCGGGCGGCTGCGGGGGTTAGGGCAGCGAGGGCGGCGAACGCGACGAGCAGGGCGAACGCAAAGCGCCCGCCCGCCCCGCGACGGGAAGGCACGACAGTCATCATCCGGTCTATTCGGCTCCCACGTCCGAGGCGGATTTCTCTTTACCCGGGGCTTGTCAAGCGGCGGCTGCGGCCGGCCGACCGGGTCGGCTACCGGCTGTCCTTGACCACCTCGCCGCCCTTCATCACGAAGCGCACGTCCTCGAGCACGGTCACGTCCTGAAGTGGGTCGCCGGGCACCGCGATCAGGTCGGCCAGACGGCCCGGCTCGAGAACCCCGCGGTCGTCGGCGTCGAGGACCTTGGCGGCGGTGAGGGTGGCGGCGCGGATCGCTTCGAGCGGCGTCATGCCGTGGGCGACCAGGGCCGGAAACTCCCGGGCGTTCTCGCCGCTGGGGAACTCGCCGACGTCGCTGCCGAAGCCGATGGTGACCCCGGCGGCCACCGCCCGGCGCAGGCTCGCCTCCCACTGCGGCATCTCGCGCCGGAAGCGCTCCTGCATCTTGGGCGGCAGCTCGTCCAGGTCGTAGGAGGTGGAGACGTAGATCGTGGGCACCAGCACGATCCCCTTCTCCTTCATCTTCCGGATCGCGGCGTCGTCGAGGAAGGTGACGTGCTCGACCGTGTCGACGCCGGCGTCGATGGCGTTGTCCACGCTCTCCTTCTCCCAGACGTGGGTGGCGATCTTGAGACCCAGGCGGTGGGCCGTGTCGACCATCAGGGCGATGTCCTGCTCGGTGAACTGGTGCCGGTCGACACAGGCCTTGACGAACTGGATCCCGAAGCGCGCCATGTAGTGGATGGCCTCGACGATCTCGTCCCGGGTGTCGACCACGCCCTGGTGGGGGCCGCCGTCGAAGATCCGAGGCTCGGCGAGGGTCTGGTCGCAGTCGCCGCCGGTGATGGTGAGGGGATAGGCGGCGGGCACGATGCGCGGCCCGGGGACGAGGCCCTTGTCGATCGCCCGGGAGAGGTTGACGTCGGCGAAGCAGCACGAGCCCAGGTCGCGCACCGTGGTGAAACCCGCGTCGAGGGTGATCCGGGCGTTCCTGGCGCCCACCAGGACGTGGGTCTCGCCCGCGGAGTAGGGATCGTGGCCGAGGGTCCCGAGGAGATCATCCGAGTCGTAGGTGATGTGGGTGTGGAGGTCGATCAGGCCGGGCAGGAGGGTGAGGTCGCCCAGGTCGAGGGTGCGGGCGCCCTTCGGCACCTCGACCTCCCCGGCCGGGCCGGCGGCCCGGATCGTCTCGCCTTCGACCACCACGACCGCGTCGGGGATGAGCTCGCCCGAGACCACGTCGAGCATGTGGCCGGCCCGGAGGACGATCGGGGTCGGGGCGGGCGCGGGATTCGAGGCCGGGTCCGCCGCTGCGGGCGCCTGGGCGAGTGCTGGTCCGGCTGCCGAGAGGACGGCCGCGATGGCGGCGAGCAGGACGAGGGACGGACCGCGGGAGCGGGTACGCGCCATGGTGCACCTCCGAGGGATTGGGTGGCGAGCATACCGCCCGCGCGGGGCCGAAGCACGGGGCTATGATCCGCGTGGAACCCAGCGAGGAGGCCCATCATGAAACACCACTCCAGCCACGGACGCTGCTCGGTCTGCGCCCGGCAAGTGCCGGCCGCCGACCTCGAGCCGCTCGACCTCGTGCGGCCGGGAATCGTCGAGCTGATCCGCGCCGACCACCCGGACGTCGGGCCCGGCGACACGATCTGCCACGAGGACCTGAACCGCTACCGGGCGGCCTATGTCACCAAGATGCTCGAGGAGGAGCGCGGCGAGCTCAGCGAGATCGAGGAGGAGGTGATCCGTAAGCTCTCCGACCAGGAGATCGTCTCGGAGAACGTCAACACCGAGTTCGACGAGCGGGCGACCCTGGGCCAACGTCTGGCCGACCGGGTGGCCGCGATCGGCGGGAGCTGGGGGTTCGTGATCGGCTTCTTCCTCGTCCTGATCGTCTGGATGGCGCTCAACTCGGCCATCCTCCTGGGCCGGGCCTTCGACCCCTACCCGTTCATCCTCCTCAACCTGGTCCTCTCGTGCCTCGCGGCCATCCAGGCGCCGATCATCATGATGAGTCAGAACCGCCAGGAGGCGAAGGACCGGCTGCGCGCCGAGCACGACTTCCGGGTGAACCTCAAAGCCGAGCTCGAGATCCGCCTCCTGGGCGAGCGCGTCGACCGCCTCCTCAACCACCAGTGGCAGCGCCTGCTGGAGCTCCAGGAGATCCAGATCGAGCTCATGGAACAGCTCGACGCGAAGAGGAAGTAGGCGAGGCGAGCGCGGAGCGGGCTCCCTTCTTTTTCTTGTCATTCCGAGCGGAGGCGCGCGCGAAGCGTGAGCTCACCCCCTTTTGTCGTTTCGAGCGGAGGGTCGCGCGAAGCGCGGGCTCACCCCCTCTTGTCGTTTCGAGCGGAGGGTCGCGCGAAGCGCGGGCTCACCCCCTCTTGTCGTTTCGAGCGGAGGGTCGCGCGAAGCGCGGGCCGGAGTCGAGAAACCTCAACGGGCAGCCGAAACCCCCGACCCCAGCCCGCTTCACCTACCCCGCCTCATCCGCCTCTACCGCCGCCCGCATCTCCCCGACCACCCGCTCGAGCCGCTCTGCCCACTCCTCCGCCTCCCGGCAAAGCTCGGCCTCCTCAGGCGTCTCCCCAACCTCGCAGATCCCACCCCCGAGCGCCCGGAGGAACTCGACCAAGTGCTCGAGGTCTCGGGCTGCTGCGGCCACATCCTCGCGCATCCCGGCCACCCCGCGGCACTCCTCGCGGACCCAGTAGAAGGTCTCGACGATCAGGGTGTGGATGAAGTCGCCCATCAGCCGCAGGACGTCGACGTGGACGGGATCCCGGAACCCGGCGAGGAAGCTCTCGTAGAACACGGGCTCGATCCGGATGGCGGTTCGAGCTGCGGGAGGGTCGGACCGAGTCGTCGCGCTCATCGCCCGACCGTGACGCGGGGGCTGAGCGAGACCCTACTGGCGACGATCGGTGTCGTGGTCTTGACCCTCTTGGCTTCCTTGGTCAAAGGTGAGGCGAACGGCGCCATCTTCCGGATCGGTATGCGGATCTATGCCGTCTACATCGCGGCGGTCCACCTGGTCTACCGCATGCTCGGCATCTGGCACAGCTACCGACTGATGTGGCGAGAGTGGGAGGGAAGGGTGGCGGAATACCGTCGGATCTTGGGCCCCCAGAGGATCAAAGGTCCGGAGACCGACGTGAAGAGTCGCCGGGTGCAGTTCCGACTCTGGTTCTGGGTGACGGTCATCCTCTACATCGTGGTCGCGGTGACGATCTGGAAGCTTCCAGAGCTCTTGCCTCCCGGGATTCTAGGCCAGCCGGGCAAGGTGCCGGGGGCTTAGTACTACTGGGACAACCTCCGTCTGACGGCGCGTGGAGGCCCACCAAGGGATCCCTCGAGTCCTCGAAGCCGGTAAACTGACCGAGAAGGTCCAACTCCCCCTGCGTCATTTCTTGATCGCCACCAAACGCCTGCGTGTCCACCCGCTTCCACTGCACGACAGGGGTGGTGACGCCCTTCTCCTGTTCTGCCGTTCCCAGGTTGTTCCAGACGAAGCGCACCAAGGGAAGGAACCGTCCCAGCACGCCCGACTTGACCTGCTCAGCCTCCATGAAGAGCAGGAGTGAGCGCAAGTCCGCCTGAACTGAGGCGGGCAGGCCTTGTTGGCGGAGTGACGCCAAGTCTTCCGAGGAGAAACCCTTCTCATCACTCTCGAAATCCATGAACCGCCCAGAACCGGAGCTCTGCACCACCTTCGAGCCGTTCACGGTCAGCGTTCGCTCTCGTTCCACGGGGCCCGCGTCCGCCAACTTCTGCCAGAAGAGACTGTCCCCGTAGGCGTAGGGCGAAGGGATCTCCACCGTCTTGTCGTAGTGATCGACCATATCGAGCTGCCAGTCTCCACTCCCGTGGCGGAGGCTGTGGCGGAGCTCGCCAGTCGTCGGTGATACGTATGCCTCGAGGATCCATCGATCCCCAGGGCTCCCGAGGTCGACGAAGACGCGGCGAGCCTTCTGGGCACAGGAGTACTCCACCACGCTGAGGGTCGCGGCGGCTCTCTCTCCCGGACCCGTCCAATGTTGGAGCGAGCGCACCGTCTTGACATTCTCGGAAGCCATGGCGGTCGCGCCCAGCATCAACTGGATGGAAACGACGATGACGACGGGGGGCAACTTCATTCTCATTGCGACCCGATCCTCCGTTCTGGGTGGTTTCGCCCTACGTGCAGTCGAACAGCATATTTGCACAGCCATCGGTGAACTTTCCGAAACACAGCTCCTTGCAGTCGAAGCAGCCCTGAGCCGCTAGTGCTCTGCACGTTTCACCACCGAAAGCACACCGGCACTCTCCGACATCCTTGATCTTCTCGCAACAAGTATAGCAAGTCCCACAATTCGAGGTCTGTCCGTGACATCCGTTAGCGTCCGGGGATTCATCATAGCCGTCAGGTCCATAGTCGTGCATGCATCTGTCGGACGTGGCGTCGCCAAACCCGAAAAAATGCCGCAGTCTCTGAATACAGGTGACCCACCAATACTCGCCGCTGGCGTCGAAGCTCACAGTTTGATTCGAGAGACCACTTGCAGAGAGCTGCCATCCGTTCCACGAGAACGGCGCCGAGTAGTAAAGCGAGTCGGGATACGCGTGATAGGGGCCGGTTCTTCCTGCACACGTGTCCACGTATTCCACAGTCTCAAGGCCTGTAGTCTCCCCAACATCCAAGCCCACGTCCCCTGGGATCACATCTCCAGAAGGGAATTCTTCACAGCAACCGAAGCAATTGAATCCGACCGTGTCGGTTCCGTCTCGTGGGCGGATCTCCGTCCTCGCCAGAAGCTCAATTGACCCTTCGCGAGAAGTCCACTGGAAGAATCCCGACTCGAAATCCGGGTCGATTCGTCGACCGAGGCGGTCAGGCTGACAGTTATCAGCCAACTCTTGAAAGTCAAGACGGTGGGTGGCACCTGGCGGAAGCTCGATCGGTTCAAGTGCGTATTCACCCTGATCGGAGCTGAAGTAGCCGTATAGGAGGGCGCGCTCTTCCCCCAGGTTGATGAAGGTCGTCTGAACGTCGTAGCTCTTGAGAGCTGGAATGGGGTATGTTCCAGTGCCGTGGCTCTTCTCCCTGGAGATCAACGGTAGATCAATGTAAGCACCGTCTGTGGTGATCGCATATCCGGAAGCAAGCATTGGCCCCCTCTTCGACGCAATCCTAACCCTGACTCTTCCAAGATCCCCTGCGGCTTCGTCCGCAACGAGTTGACGCACGTCTACCGTCTTCAGTGCTCTCGGGGGAAGCACGACATGACGCGTTACTCGTGCGTCTCCCGTCGTCAGATCGGCCAAGACGACATCTATGTCTTCGGGTCCGTCAGTCCACCCCGGATTGAAGAGGCTAACGAACACCTTGGCATTCGGCGTGTTCGGGAGTGGGAAGCCTTCGAATGTGCTGGGAGACGCAATGGTCGAGGGAGCTTGAAGGGAAAGAGTACCCAAAACTTGTTCGGAAGTGACGAGGAAGCCTGCCACTGATACTTGACTAGGCGTTCCGTCATGATGCGCCCATAGTGCTCCCGAGTCCATCTTGCCGATCTGACGCGGGGCGCGGAGAAAGAGAGTGTGAAAGGGTGGAATCATGCGTCGAACAATCTTTTCGTCTGCCTCAGCAGGACGCCAGGATATGGTGAAGCGTATTGGGGTCGGGCCAGAGTTGTGAACAGCAATCAAGGGCTCGATCGAAGCTGCGTCAGGATGTGCCGAGAGGTCCCAGGCTGCAATTGCCTCGCTTTCCGTGGAGTTCGCAAGCTTAAGTAGCGGTTTGGCGGTCACTCCTCGGCTCCCCGAGAGAATCATCCACGCCTGTGTCATTGCGGGATCACCGAAATAGCGCAGCTCCAGCGTCCCGCGACGGAAGATTGGTGGCGCTATGGATAGAGCTTCCTTCAGGTCGACTTCCAGCACACCGCGCGGTTTGATGACATCGCCGCCGAGCGGGAGGGTTTGGCCGGAGGGTGAAAGGACACGCAGCTCGTAGTCTATCGGATCAGCAAATCGGTTGACGAAGACCAGCCGACTGTTCTGGGACCCCTCTATAGAATAGTAGGGAGCGATGAGGATCTGGTCCGAGCTATCCATCCAACGAGCGCGGCGAAGCTGTTGCATCGGAACCGGGACCTCGGGCGGCTCACCCAAGGTGGGCGGGGCCAAGACGAAGAAGAGTAGGAGAGACAGCAGTGCACTCCGTGAAGCGGAACGAATACCGGTAGTTCGACCATGGATGCCTCCAGAGATCTTCTCCGCGATTGCCGTATAGAGTCAACAGTTGTATTTTGGCAGATTCTTGAAATGAAGTCAAGTGAACGCCCCTCACCGCGTGTACGATACGAGGGTGGTGAATGGGCGGCAACAGGTTTGAAGGCTCCAGAAGACGTGCCGGAGGAGATGCCCGCCACTTCGAGTAAGTGCTGCCCGAGCCGCGCATTCCTCCGTCTGAAGAGGGTCTGAGGTCCTCGTGTGAGGGAACCTACTGCCGTCTGGTGCCGGCTCGGCGGTGGCAGACTCGCGGAGAGGGCAACCAAGACACATCTCTACTGAGCCCTTAGCCTTCAATCGGGGCCGGCCACCTCTTCAGATCGTCCTTGGCGGAAGGCCCACCATCCGGGGGCCTGATTCGGGACGTAGGGTAGGCCCGGCGGAAAGCTCCCTGCTCGGAATCGCGGTAGACCAGCCCCGAGCCGGAGGAACTCGGCGGCGTCCCGGAACACCTCCGCGACCTCGTGCTTCGTAGAGCGCGGTTCGGTCGTACCGGGCCCACTCGAGCGGCCGCGCTTCTATCTGCCTGGGAAGTTGGTGGCACTTCTTCGGTTCGGATCAAGGTCGGTTCTCGCTTTGGAGTAGCCTGGCACCTCGCCCCGTTTCTGGTCTAGCCGACGCGCCTCACATACTCATCTCCCCGTGCTCTGCTAGTCCGGGGAGCACTTCTCCGAAGGCGCTGACACAAGGTCGTCGTGGGCTCCCCAGAGGGCGAGGACAGGCACCCTTGCCCGGCGCCAGCCTTTCGCTCTTTGCGAAAGGTTTTTCTCCGCAGCTGTGCTACCGTCGCTCGCAGCTCGGAGAGCTGCTAGGTGCCGCACACCGCGGGAGGCCCGGCCTAGTTCCTGACTGACTGCGAGGAGCCTCGTGAACGAACAAGCCCGCCTCCGCTTCGGAACCCGCACCGCCGGAATTGCCTCCGCCGGCCTGGTCCTCGGCCTTCTCTTCGCCGGCAGTGCCGGTGCCACGACCTTCTATGTGACCGACAGCGGCGACGCCGGCCCCAATACCCTCCGGGCCGAGCTGGCTCTCGCCCAGCTCGACGGCTCCGCGACCGCCGCGAGCCCGCACGTCATCGACTTCAGCGGGCTGCCCTCGCCCACCGTCATCTCGCTCCTCAGCCGCATCACGCTGCACAACACGCACGTCGACCTCCAGGGCCTGGGCATGGCGGACCTGGTGCTCGACGCGTCCGGCTTCAGCGACACCATCTTCTCGGTGGAGGACAGCTCCACCATGACGCTGCGCGACATGACGCTACGCAACGCCACCGCCAGCACGAGCGGCGGCGCCGTCGCCCTGGACGAGAACACCGCGCTGACGGCCATCGACGTGTACTTCCTCAACAACTCCAGCGAGAACGGCGGCGCGATCCGGGCGGGCGACAACTCGACGCTCGTCGTCACGAAGTGCGTCTTCGATTCCAACTCCACCAACAACTACGGTGGTGCCATCAGCGCCGGGGGTGCCTCCGGCAACATGACCACCATCGAGAACTCCATCTTCCGAGGAAACGTCGCCTCCGATGCCGCACAGACCCACGGCCAGGGAGGCGGCGTGATCATCACCGACGGGCCGTTCACGATCGTCAACTCCCTGTTCAGCGGCAACGGCTCGGTGGAGTCCGGCTCGGGGCTCAGAATCGGCACCAACGCCAGCGGCGATCTCCTGAACAGCACGCTGAGCGGCAACGTCTCGGGCAAGGGCGGCGCACTGAACGTCCGCGGCACGCTGAACATGGGCAACACCATCGTCGCCAAGAACCTGTCGTACGTCCCGGAGCGCGACGTCGACGAGTCGACCGCCACCAACACCCAGGGCGGCAACATGATCGGCGACAACACCGGCGCCGACGCCACCTTCCCTGCTGGCCTGCCCAACGCCAACGGCGACTACGTCGGCACCGCCGCCGAGCCGCTCGACCCGCTCTTCCGCGAGGACGTCCCGAGCACGCTCATGAGCGTGAGCACGGGAGGAGACCTCCGCCTCGCTGGCGGCGTCGGCGTCAACGGCGGGGACGACGCCAACGCGCCGCCCGTCCTCCCGGCTCTCGGCGGGAATTCAAGGATCATCGGCTCCAGCGTGGACATCGGCGCCTACGAAGATCCTCTGGAGTCCTTCGCCATCACGAGCGACGCGAACGATCCCTCGGTGGCCGGAGAGTCGGTGACCGTGGCCTGGAGCATCTCCGGAACGGCGGGCACGCCGACCGGAACGGTGACCGTGACCGACAGCGCGAGTGCCGCGACCTGCAGCGCGGCCGTGGAT
>CAZIIB010000058.1:0-8834 GCA_964539125.1 uncultured Thermoanaerobaculia bacterium
GACCTCGGCCTGGCGCAGGGCCTCCTCGGCGATCAGGCCGTCGGCGAAGAGCTTCCGGTCCTGCTCCAGGCGGTACTCGAGGATCTCGGCGTCGAGCGTGCGCCGCTCGACCTGGCTCCGGAGATCGGCGAGCCGGGCCTCGAGGTCGAGGCGGAGCTGCTCGCGCTCGTTGCGCTTCTGGGCCAGCTTGTCGTCGATCTGGTCGAGCTCGAGGCGGGACGAGGAGGTGTCGAGCTCGAGGATCTCGTCGCCTCTCGAGATCGAGTCCCCGGGGTGGCGAAGCACCCGCTCCACCCGCGCGTCGATGGGGCTCGAGAGCACCTTCTCGAACGCCGGGATCACCGTGCCCGAGGCCTCGATCACCCCCTCGACGGGCCCCCGGTCGACGGCGCCGATGCGGAGGTGTTCCGCGTCGACGGCGGGGCGGAGCCAGCCGGGCAGCAGGGCGAAGAGAGCCACCGCGGCGACGGCGAGGCCGGCGGCGGTCACGACGCGGCGCACGAGCCGCGCTCGCCGGTAGCCCCGGTCCAGCTCTCGGTCCATGCCTCCACCGTCCATGGCCGGTGTCCAGTTCACGCGCCGTGCCACGGACGAAGTTGCCGAGAACAAAGGGATTCGGTCGCCCCGGCCGGATGCCTCACCGTTCGGCTCCGCACTCCGCTGTCCGGAAGCGAACGGTCGGCGGGGTCCGGGCGGGCCCGCAAGGTGGGTGGCACCTCGCGAAGACCCGGAGGCGGCTACGGCTCGAGGAGGTGCTTCTGGAGCTTGCCGAGGGCGTTTCTCGGCAGCCCGGCGACGAGGTGAAATTCGGCTGGCACCTTGAAGGGGGCGAGCTCGTGGCGGCAGTGGACGAGGAGGGCCTCGAGGTCGAGGGCATCGGGGGTGTCGGCCACCAACCAGGCCACCGGCACCTCGCCCCACTCGGGGTCCGGGCGCGCGGCGACCGCAGCCTCGGCGACGCCGGCAAAGCGCTCCAACACCTCCTCGACCTCTCGCGGGTAGACGTTCAGGCCGCCCCGGATGAGAAGCTCGTGGCGCCGTCCGAGGAGGGTGACGTGGCCGGTCTCGGGGTCGCGCCGGGCGAGGTCCCCGGTCCGGAACCAGCGACGGCCGTCGGCGCCGGGGACGAAGCTCGCCGCGGTCTTCTCGGGGGCCCGCCAGTAGCCCGCGAACACGTTCGGCCCGGAGACCAGGAGCTCCCCCGCTTCGCCCGGGCCGGCGTCGGTGCAGGGTGGTGCGCTCTCCGGATCGACGATCCGGATCGAGACGCCGGGAAGCGGCACGCCGACCGTTCCGGGCCGGCGCGGGCCGGCGTAGGGGTTCGAGAGGTTCATCCCCGTCTCACTCATGCCGTAGCGCTCCAGGATCTCGTGGCCCGTCGCCTCGCGGAAGGCGTGGAAGGTTTCGGGTGCGAGCGGCGCGCTCCCCGAGGCGAAGAGGCGCATGCGGCGGAGACCGGAACGGTCTTCGGCGCGTCCAAGGGCATCGAGGAGGCGCACGTACATGGTGGGGACACCGAAGAACAGGGTCGGGCCATCGGCCCGGCCCGGGTCTCGAGAATCTCCGTCGGGAGCGGTGAGCTCGGCGGCCACCGCCTCGGCGTCGAACCGGCGGCGGAGCTCGACCCGCGCCCCGGCGGCGAGGGCGGTCAGGAACCCCACGACCAGCCCGTGGACGTGAAAGAGAGGCAGGGTGAGAAGCAGCACGTCGTCCGGTCGCCACGCCCAGGCGGCGAGGAGGCCGGTGACCGTGGCCAGCAGGTTGTCGTGGGTGAGCACCGCTCCCTTGCTCGCCCCGGTGGTGCCCGAGGTGTAGACGAGGAACGCCGGATCCCCGCCGTCCGGCGGTGCCGGAAGGCTCGCCGGCGCGGCGGCGTTCCGGAGGTCGCGACCCAGCTCGTCCAGGGTCACGACCGCCTCGACGCTCGCCCGCGATTCGGGTGGCACCTCGTGGAGGGCGTCGGCGCCCTCCGCCTCGGTGACCAGGAGGCGAGGCTCGGAGTCGGCCAGGAGGTGGGCCAACTCCCGCGGCCGGTAGGCGAGGTTCACGGGGACCGCCAGCGCGCCCAGGCGGAGGGCCGCAAGGAGGGCGACGGCGAGCTCCAGCCGGTTGCCGGCGAGGAACACCACCCGGTCACCCCGGCCCAGGCCCCGGCTGGCGAGGCCGGCCGCGGCCCGCTCGAGCCGGGCCCAGAGCTCGGCGTACGTGAGGAGCTCGCCGGGGCCTTCCCCCGCCAGGGCCGGGGCCCCGGGCCGCTCGCGCCGCCGGATCGCCAGCAGGTCGAACAGGGTCAATCAATCCCCCCCACAACCCCTCGGTCCCCTTCCCATCGGGCACCGCAGCGCGAAGCGCCGTGGTCTGGGGGGAAGGGCAAGCACCCACCCTGCGCTTTGCTCATCTCTCGGCGGCCGGTGGACTGGGTGGGCTCTCCGGCGTCTCGCTCCGGAGCTCTCTCAGCAGCGCCTGGAAGCCCGAGTCGTTCTCCAGCACCTCCGGGCCGACCTGGATCAGGGCGTCGATCGCCTTGTCGGGCAGAGCGAAGCTCGTGGGCAGGTTCTGGAGGTACTCGCGCTCGGCCGGGTCCTGGACCTTGTCGAACGACACCTCGACGTCGTGGAAGCCCACCACGTCGCTCGGGCTGGGCGGGATCTGGCAGCCCGGGCACGCCTGGCGGATCACCTCGGGCAGCTCGTGGGCTTTGCGCTCCTGCTCGAAGTGGTCGCGCAGCAGCTCGACGGTCTCGAACGAGTAGTGCGCCATGGGCGTGCCGGCAGCGGCCTGGAGGGTGGGGATCAGGCTCGGGGCGTTGTGGCGCTTGTCGATCGTGTTGGCCGACTCCTTCTGGGCGTTGACCACGATCACCACCACGTTGCGGATCTGGCCGTTGTTCATCTTGTTCACCAGGCTCCAGGGGCTGTCGTTCGAGGTGAGGGCGTAGTACGGTCCCCGCAGGCCGATGTTGTCCGACACCCCGCCATCGATCAGGTGGACGTACGGATAGTGCTCCAGGAGGTAGGACGCCTGCTCCCAGGCCGCCATGTAGCGACGCGGGTTCGTCCACCGGTCCCGGAGGGCGTTGGCCAGGGCCTGGGGTACCCGATAACCGCACGCGTCGGCGTAGTTGTGAAGGGTGATGGGGGTGAGCAACCCCGGGAACGCCGAGGAGGCGGCCACGCCGCGTGCGATCGGGTAGGGACCGAGGTTCGAGCACAGGAAGTCGAACTGGTCCTGGGTGAACTCGAAGCGGGCGCCCTGACCCATGTCGGTGGCGTTCATGATCACGTAGGGCCGCCGGCCGCGCCGGACCAGATCGTCGAAGGTCTTGTGCTCGAAGACCTTCCGGTCGTAAAAGCGGGCCGCCATGTCGATGCGGTCGTAGTTGGGGGACGCCAGACGTACCCAGTTCGACGGGTAGAGGAGCAGGCGCTTCAGGTCCCCCTGGATGTTGCGGCGCAGGAAGACCGGCTCGAAGTCGGAGAACAGCTTGTCCTTGCCGAACAGGGCGTAGTAGGCGGCGGTGAAGGAGCCACCCGAGACCGACGAGATCACGTCGACTTCGTCGAGCAAGGTGGTGGTACCGCCGCCCTCGGCGGGGATCTCGATCTTCGAGAGCTCCTCGAGCACGCCGTAGGCGAGGGCCGAGGCACGGGTACCGCCGCCCGAGAAGGTGAGGATCACGAAGAGCCGGTCGCTGTTGGCCGGGCTCGAGAGGTGCGACAACCGGTAGCCCGATGCCGGGTCCACGTGGGTCAGCGGCGGGTTGACGACGTGATGGGCGCAGGCCGTTGCGAGGAGCGCCAGGCCGCACGCGAACGCCCAGGCGCTAGCTTTCCTGGCTCTCGTTACACGCAAAGTCCACCTCCAGGGGTCGAATGCGGAAGGTACCGAAGACCTCGACGGTCTTGCGGGTGGGCTGGCAGTCGGTCACCGGGCACTCCGCCTCGTGGCCGTCCTCCGGGCAGGCGCAGAGGGCGAACGTGTGGGTCCCCTTCTCGACCTCGAGCACGACCTCCGTCCGCCCGCTCTGTTGATCGTCGATCCAGACGGGGCGGTCCACCTCGTCGCTCGTTCGGACCAGCACGTACTCCATGGTCACCTCCCGGTCGTCGATGAGTCGTTCATAGGGTCTTGAGGAGCTCGATCAGCGCCCGCTTGTCGGCGTCGGGTAGGTCGGTGCCGAAGGGGTGGCCGCGATCGACCTGGTAGTCGAGGCAGGTGCTGAGCGAGCGCAGCCGCGGGACCAGCCGGGCGAGCTCGGCGCGGGTCGCCTCCGGTCCCAGGTGGTCGTGCTCGATCGTGGCGAGGGAGCGCCGGAGCTCGAGGAGCAGCGCGGCGAAGTCCTTCGCCCGAGACAGCGAGAGCTCGGTGTCGAGGCTGGCCAGGAGCTGGATCGGGGTGCCGCGGGGAATGGGACCGATCCGGAGCTCGCCGCCCTCGAGGGAGCCTCCGAGGAAGGGCGCGAGAGCGTCGGGAAGGTAGCTCCGATCGACGACCAGCCAGCTCTGCGCGGTAGTCCGGTAGATCGGGCCGCAAAACGGCATCGCCCAGTCCTCGGAGCAGGTGGTCTCGGCCCGGCGCGCGGGCCAGAGGAGCTTGCCCGCGGCGTCGTCGAAGGCGGCCATCCGCCCCGCCACAGAAGGATCTCCGGTGAACCGGCCGAGCCCGTTGTCGTGGAAGAACGGGGCGCTGGACCAGATCGCGATGAGGGACGGAGTGCGCTGGTAACCGCGGCCTCCTGCCGGCATCGGGTAGCTCTCGGTGGCGCCGGTGAACGGATTGAGGACCCGGAGGGTGCCCACCGGCGGCAGCTCCTTGTAGGTCTCCGAGCTGAAGTCGTTCCAGACGTGCCCGGAGAGGGCATTGCGGGCGAGGGTGGAGCAGGCGTTGGTGCCCACGTAGCTCACCGCGTGGCGGCGGTCCTCGGAGAGGAAGTTGCCGGCGAGGAAATCGGGCCGCTCGACCGAGCGGCGGAACCAGGCCGTCTCGGCGCGGCTGCCCGGCTGGAGGTCGGCCGGCGGCCGCTTGCTCGAGTGACAGCGGGCACAGTGATCGGCGAAGACCCGGCGACCGCGCTCGAGCACCGCCGCATCGGTGGTCAGATAGGCCGTCCCTCCGGGGGCGTCGGCCAGGCGGTGGTGGTTCAGGCGGCCGGCCGTGACCTCGACGAAGAAGCGAGCCACGTGGTCCATCCGCTCGAGGGTCGCCTCCCAGTAGACGGACCTCTTCCTCGCCTGGGCCACCGGGAACGGCGTCTGGCGCTTGCCGCCCACGAGGGGCCGGAAGTGGCGGAGCCATTCCTGATGGAACGAGCCGATGCTCACGTAGACGCGGCCGAGGGCGCCCGCGACCCCCACCGAGTCGGCGCCGTCCTTGAGGATGTGGGGAACCGGCGAGCGGGACGAGGTGCCGGGCAGGTCCAGGTTGCCGCCGGAGAGCGTCTCCTCCTGGGCCACCCCGAGACGGGCCCCGACGTCGTAGATGGCGTTGATGTTCCTCGGGTTGAACACGGTGTCCGTGGCGATGAACGACGTGTCCACGGTGCCCGGCGGCATGGCGTTCAAGACCTGCCAGAAGAAGTCGTCTGGGCCGAGCAGGTTGGCGAAGACGCCTCCGGCCCGGAAGTACTGAGCCCCGGTGTGGGTCGAGAGGTCGGCCCACTCGGGATGGTCGGGATCGGCCGGCGGGTGAATCGGGTTCGGCCCCACGTGGCAGAAGGCGCAAGCCATGCCCACCCGATAAGGTCGCACGAGCCCCGGGTCGCCGTAGTAGGCAGGATCGGTGAAGTAGCGCTCCGGGTCCCACCGCGCGTGGGCCGCCGCGTCGAACGCCGGGTTGAGGAAGAGGCGCAGCCCCACGATTCCCGAAGGCCGGCCGTAGACCCGGGGGTCGAAGGGCTCCGGGGGCGCCACCCGCCGGTCGAGCCAGAGGCCGTACTCGCCCGGTGCGGAGGCCTGCTCGAAGCCGGGGTCGTTCATCACCCCAAGCGTCTCGAAGCGGTTGTCCCGCCGGACCGCGAGCGAGGGTCGGCTCGAGAGGAGCTTGAGCAGGTCGAACGAGCCGAAGGCGTGGTTCGCCATGTAGTCCCAGAAGGCCTGGTCCCCGGCGGTCCACAGGAGCCACGTGTTGCGCCCTTCGACGGCCTCCGGGGAGAGCACGACCCCGCTGTCGATCTCGTGGAAGTAGTCCTCCGCCGCCTCGGGGAAGTCGGCGGGGGTGAGCCCGGCGGCCTTGGCCTCGTCCACCACCGCGTCACGCTGCCGGTGGCAGGCAGAGACCCAGGCCGCCGCCGTCAGCATGGCGGCCAGGACGATCGCCCGGCGATGGTTCACGACAGCGCGCCTCCTCGCTTTCCAGTGGAGAGTTTGGACTCGAGCTTAGTACATCGCTGCGTTGCGACTCGGTCGTCCGGCGAGGGCCCGGCCGTAGGATTCAAGCATCGGCTGCGTGTGAGTTACAATCGGGACTCTCCAATTCGGCTGGTTCAGGAGATCCGGGTGCGACGGCCACCCGGCGGAGCCCGCCCGGGCGCCCCCCGGGCCGGGGATCCGACTCAGACGCCGCGATCAGGAGCACCTCATGGCCGACGAGCCCCGCTTGCCACTCGGCGACGAAACCACGCCACCGACCTCCGAGCCTTCGACCTCGGACCCGCCGCAAGAGGCGGCCGATCCACGGGCCCGATCGTTCGACGAGGTGCTCGACGCCGAGCTCGAAGCGGTCCGCGAGAGCCGGCGCCTGCGCAGGGGCCACCGGCAGGAGCCATTCCATGGGGATTCGGCGGCCGAGCGGGCCCACGACGCCCGGCTCGTGGGTCTCTCGTTCTCGGGCGGCGGCATCCGGAGCGCCACCTTCAACCTGGGGGTCCTGCAAGGTCTCGCGCGGCTCGGTCTTCTCGGCCGCTTCGACTACCTCTCGGTCAACTCGGGGGGCGGCTACATCGGCGGGTGGCTGACGGCGTGGATCCGGCGCCGCGGACTCGCTCGGGTGGAGCGTGAGCTCGCCACCGACGCCTGCCGCAACGAGGAGGGGGGCGCCGGGGCGAAGGGATCGGCAGCTTCCCGGGTCGAGCAGGGAACCGTCCCGGGGAAGAGCCGGGGCAAGGTCCAGGAGGGCCAGGACGTCGAGGCCGGGACCATCCGCTTCCTGCGCCAGTTCAGCAACTACCTGACGCCCCGGGTCGGCGCGTTTTCGGCCGACACCTGGACATTGGTCACCACCTACCTGCGCAACCTCCTCCTCAACTTGCTGGTCCTGGTCTTCGCCATCGGGGCGATCCTGCTCGTACCGCGGCTGGTGCTGCTGCTCTCGGAGCACTTCGGCCGGCGCCACGGTGCGTGGCTCTTCGGCCTCGCCCTGCTCTTCCTGGCCCTGGGGATCGTAGGCATCGGCTGGAACATGTTCCAGATCCTGCGTCGAGAACGGTCTGATCACGAGCCCTGGCCGCTCCCGACCGACCAGAGCTGGACCCTGTTCCTGGTCGTGACGCCGCTGTTCGTATCGGCCTGGTTCACCAGTCTTTGGCTCTGGTTCACGAAGGCCGGTGCGGAGGGGGCGACGAGCGGCGGGTTCTCCCTCGCCGAGTGGCTCTCCCGGTGGTTCCCGGGCTACAGCGAGCTGCGGCTGGGGGACCGTGGCCACGAAGTGGTCGCCTGGGTCGTCCTGGCGGCCTTGGTCTACACCGTGGTCTGGTTTCTGGCTTTCCTCTACTGGCTCCTTCAGCGCTCGCCCGGCCGGGCGGCAGCCATCGGCCGGTTCTGGCGCGCCGTGCTGGTCAGCGCCCCGGTCGCCGGTGGGGTGGGCGGGTTCCTCCTCTGGACGGTCACAGGACTGTCGGCGGCCGCCCAGAAGTACTTCGCAGAGTTTGCCTATCCGCCCGCCTGGCACCTGCTCCACATCAACGTCTGGAAACCGCCGGCGATCACCGTGGTCTTCCTGCTCACAGCGTTTCTTCATACCGGCCTGATGGGGAGGGCGTTCCCCGAGGCGCTACGCCAGTGGTGGAGCCGGCTGGGTGCCTGGCTGCTGATCTACTCGATCACCTGGTTGGGCTTGTTCGGGATCGCGATCTACGGACCGGTCGCCCTGATCTTGCTGCCCGACGTGGTGGCGTGGGCCATGGCTGGCGGTTGGCTGGCCTCGACCGTCTCGGGAGTGCTCTTGGGCAAGAGCTCGGCGAGCCCGGCGTCGAGCGAGGAGAAGCCTCCGCTCGTGCGCCGGATCGTGATCGCCCTGGTGCCCCAGATCTTCATCGTGGGCCTCCTCGCCCTGGTCGCGCTCGGCCTGCACGTGGTCCTGAGCCCGTCGCGCGCCACGACCGGTCCGGCAGAGGCCACCACGAGCCGGGCCGCCCAGGCCGCGCCGGCGCCGGCGCCGGAACCGACCGCCGGCGGCGGGTCGGAAACCCCACGGATTCCGATCCGGACGGTGGTGAGCGACGAATCGAGGAGGATCTTCGAGGGCACGACCCCGAGCAGGACCTGGGGGCTTCTGGCGCTGCTCTCGTTCATCGCCGCGGTGCTCTCCTGGCGCATCGACATCAACGATTTCTCGATGCACCTCTTCTACCGCAACCGGCTGATCCGGGCCTACCTGGGCGCGTCGAATCCCAACCGCCGCCAGCAGCCGTTCACCGGCTTCGACCCGGCCGACGACCTGCCCCTGTCGGTGCTCTCCCCCTTCGTGAAGCTCCGGTCCGGTGCCACCCCGCAAACCGGCTACGACGGCCCGTACCCGATCCACAACATCACCCTCAACCTGGTGGCCGGCAAGGAGCTCGCCTGGCAGGAGCGAAAGGCCTCCGCCTTCGTCGCCACGCCCCTCTTCACCGGATTCGA
>CAZIIB010000058.1:8844-11010 GCA_964539125.1 uncultured Thermoanaerobaculia bacterium
CACAGGGGCGCCGGAGCAGCGCGAGAAGCCCATCACCCTGGGCACGGCCATGGGGATTTCGGGGGCCGCGGTCAGCCCCAACATGGGTGCCGGTACGACCCCTCCCATGGCCTTCCTTCTGACCGTGTTCAACGTCCGGCTCGGCTGGTGGCTGGGCAACCCGCGCCATGAGACGACCTGGCCGCGCCTCGGACCGACCTTCGGCCTCTTGGCCCTCCTCTCCGAGCTCTTCGGGCACACCGACGAGACCTCGCGCTACGTCTACCTCTCCGATGGTGGGCACTTCGAGAACCTGGCGCTCTACGAGCTCATCCGCCGGCGCTGCCGGTTCATCGTGGCCACCGACGCGGGGGCGGACCCCAAGCTCAGCTTCGGCGATCTGGGGAACGTCGTGCGCAAGTGCTGCACGGACTTCGGCATCGAGATCGAGATCGATACGGCCCAGATCCACCGCGATCCGGCCACCGGCAAGAGCCTCTGGCACTGCGCGGTGGGTAGCATCCGCTACGACCGGATCGATCCGGGTGCGGCCCCCGGCACGCTGGTCTACATCAAGTCGTCCTTGACCGGCGACGAGCCGGCGGACGCGGTGAGCTACGCGACCGAGCACCCCGAGTTCCCGCACCAGTCGACCGCCGACCAGTGGTTCGGCGAGTCGCAGTTCGAGAGCTACCGGAAGCTCGGCGAGCACATCGCCTTGTCGGTGCTGCGCGCCGCGACAGAGGACCCGGGCACGGCCGACGTCGAGCGCCTGTTCGTCGACCTGCGCGAGGTCTGGTACCCGCCGGCCACGGCGGAGCCCGGCTCCTTCAGCCGCCACGCACACGCCCTGAGCGAGCTCCTCGACCAGCTCCGCTCGCAGAAGGACCTCGGCTTCCTCGCCGCCCAGCTCTACCCCGAGTGGCGCGAGCTCACCGGGGGCACCGCCGACCGGCCGCCGGTCCAGCTCTGGCTCCCCGAGAGCTACGAGGAGCTCCGCTCCGGCTTCTTCTTCTGCACCGCCCTGATCCAGCTCACCGAGACGGTCTACCTCGACCTCCACCTCGAGAGCGAGCACGACCACCCGGACAACCGGGGCTGGATGAACCTCTTCAACCACTGGACCTGGTCGGGGATGTTCCGGGTGACCTGGGCGGTGACGGCCGGTACCTACGGCGCCCGCTTCCAGACCTTCGCCGAGCACCGCCTGGGCCTCGGGCCCGGCGACCTGGTGGCCGAGGAGGTCCCCCTGGCCGGCGCCGGATCGCTCGACGACCTCGCGTCGGACCCACGGGTCAACTTCCTCGAGATCTCCCTGGTTCGCGGGCTGGCGGAGAAGAGCCCGGGATGGCTCGACAGGCTCTTCATCCTGCGCCTGGTCGTGCGCGACCCGACCAGCGTCGGCCAGGGCGAGGGCGGCGAGCTCCGGTTCACCTTCGGCATCGCCGCCGCGTCCGGCGACGCGCTCGCTTTCTTCCGGGTCCAGGACCATCTGCGCAAGATGGGCCTGGGCCGCGAGGGGCTGGAGGTGCTCATCCGCAAGCACGGGATTCGGCGGCTCGAGGAGCTTCGGCCGGACCAGCTTCCCGCGTGGTCACTCGCCAAGGCCGGCGAGCACGACCTCGAGCGCTTCCACCGGCTGTTCCATTCGGCGCTCTACGAGGTCCTGGAGACTCCGGGCGCAGCCTCGGCGTGACGCGCTCCGCTGCGATAGGCTTCGGCCGAACGCGAGAGAGGAGAGCACCGTGGCCGAAGCCGACTCGACCAGCACTCCCAAGGACTTTCGACCGGAGATCCCCCAGAGGAGCGAGACTTTCTTCCTCAAGGGCTCGAACGAGCTCGATTGGGGCCTGAAGAACCGTCTGGCGAGCATCTTCGACCCGAAGACGGGCCGGACCGTGATGCTCGCCTTCGATCACGGCTACTTCCAGGGTCCGACCACCGGCCTCGAGCGCGTCGACCTGGACATCGTGCCGCTCGCCCGCTGGGCCGACACCCTGATGTGCACGCGGGGGATCCTCCGCACCTCGATCCCGCCCACCTACCGAGGCGGCATCGTGCTGCGGGCGAGCGGCGGTCCGAGCATCCTGGCCGAGGACCTGACCGACGAGGCGATCGCCCTGTCGATCGACGAGGCGGTGCGGCTCAACGCCGCGGCGGTGGCCGTGCAGGTGTTCATCGGCGGCA
>CAZIIB010000059.1:0-11005 GCA_964539125.1 uncultured Thermoanaerobaculia bacterium
TCGAGCTCGCGCCCGATCTCGGCGGAGCGCCGGTCGAGCTCGCGGCCGAGGAGCTGGAGGTGCGCCTCACCGAGCGCGAGGGCATCGCCGCCCAGGGCGACCGGGAGCTCCTGGTGGCCCTCGACACCCATCTCACCCCGGAGCTGGTGGCCGAGGGCCTCGCCCGAGAGGTGGTCAACCGCATCCAGACCGCCAGGAAGGAAGCGGACCTCGACTACGCCGCGCGCATCCGGGTCCGCTACCGGGCCGGCGACGAGCTCGAGCGGGCGATCGAGGCGCACCGCGACTGGATCGCCGGCGAGACCCTCGCCGTCGGCATCGAGGCGTCGGACGGAGCCGCCTCCGGCCTCACCCCGGCGCCCGTCGACGAGCACGACTTCGCGTTCACCATCGAAACCGTCGAGGAGTCCTGATGGCAGGCATCTTCAAGGCGTACGACGTTCGCGGCATCTACCCCACCGAGATCGACGAGACGGTGGCCGAGAAGATCGGCCTCGCCTTCCGGGTGGTGCTCGACGACCTGGAGAGCCCGGACGAGAAGGCGACGGTGGTCGTCTCGCGCGACATGCGCGCCCACGGCGAGCCGCTCGCCAAGGCGCTGATCGGGGGCCTGCGCCGCGCCGGCCTCGACGTGGTCGACATCGGGCTCGCCACCACCCCGATGAACTACTTCGCCATCGGCCACCTCGAGGCCGACGGCGGCATCCAGGTGACCGCCAGCCACAACCCGGCGCAGTACAACGGCTTCAAGCTCAGCCGCCGCGAGGCCCGGCCGGTCTCGGGCACCCAGGGCATCCCGGCCCTCGAGGCGAAGGTGACCTCCGGCGACCTCCCCGAGGCCGAGACCCCCGGCGAGCTGCGGCACGCGGACGTCTTCGCCGCCTACCGGGACAACGTCCTCGCCCACCTGCGGCGGCCGGAAGGGGCCCGGCGCCTGCGGGTGGTCGTGGACGCCGCCAACGGCATGGGCTCCCTCTACCGGCCGATCCTGGAAGCGACGGGCATCGAGCTCGTGCCCCTCTACTTCGAGCTCGACGGCACCTTCCCCCACCACGAGGCGAACCCCTTGAAGCAGGAGAACCTCCGGGACCTGTGCCGGGAGGTCGAGCAGCGCGGCGCCGACCTGGGCGTGGCCTTCGACGGCGACGCCGACCGCGCGGCCTTCGTGGACGAGCGGGGGAAGCCGGTGGGCAGCGACCTGGTGACGGCGCTCATCGCCGGCGAGCTCCTCGAGCGCTCGCCCGGCGGGGCGGTGATCTACGACCTGCGCTCTTCGCGGGCCGTGGCCGAGCACGTCCGGGAGGCGGGGGGCGTGCCGGTGCGCGAGCGGGTCGGCCACTCGTTCATGAAGGCGACGCTGCGCGAGCAGGACGGCATCTTCGGAGGCGAGCTCGCCGGCCACTACTACTTCCGGGAGAACTTCTACGCCGACTGCGCCATCCTGGCGGTGGTCGAGATGCTCAATCTCCGGTGGAAGGAGGACCGGCCCCTCTCGGAGATCGTCCGGCCCCTCGAGCGCTACGCCAAGACGCCGGAGACCAACTTCGAGGTGGAGGACAAGGAGGGGATGATCCGGCGCCTCGGCGAGCGCTACGCCGACGCCGACATCGACCACCTGGACGGGATCACGATCCGCTACCCCACCTGGTGGGCGAACGTCCGGCCGTCGAACACCGAGCCGCTCTTGCGCCTGGTGCTCGAGGCCGACACCGAGGAGGAGATGGAGGCCAAGAAGGCCGAGCTCGTCGCCCTCCTCGGCAAACCGGTGTAGGCGCGGCCGCGCCGCCGGCTAGCGCCGGCCGCCCAAGAGGCCGGAGCGCACCAGGAAGTAGAGCAGCGTCATGAGGGTGGAGATGACCGCCGCCACGTAGGTCAGGGCCGCGGCGTCGAGCACCCGGTCCATTCCCTGGCGCTCCTGGACGCCCACGATCCCGTACTCCACCGCCAGGCGCTTGGCCCGCCGGGTGGCGTCGAACTCCACCGGCAGGGTGACCACCTGGAACAGCAGCACGGCCGAGAACAGAAGGGCCCCGAAGAGCACGATCGACTGGCCGAGCTGGAAGTTGTGGGTGATGAACATCAGGAACAGCCCGCCCAGCATCACGAAGTAGCCCAGCCGCGAGCCGATGTTGGCCGTGGGCACCAGGGCCGAGCGCAGCCAGAGCGGCTTGTAGTGGTGGGCGTGCTGGACGGCGTGGCCGGCTTCGTGGCAGGCCACCCCGATGGCCGCCACCGAGGGCGAGTCGTAGACTCCCTCCGAGAGGGCCAGGGTCCGGGTCGCCGGATTGTAGTGGTCCGAGAGCGTGCCGCGGGTGCGGGTGATCTTGACCTCGGCGAGCCCCGCCTGGTCGAGCATTCGGCGGGCGGCCTGCGCACCGGTCAAGCCGCTCATGGCGCGGACGCGGGAGTATTTCTTGAATGCCGAACGCACCCGGAAGCTCGCCCAGAGTGACAGGACGAAGGCCGGGGCGATGAAGAGCAGATAGGTCGGGTCGAAGAACATCTCGGTCGTTCCCCCTTCGTCCGATCACAACGCCTGAGGGGAAGCGCCGCATTCCGCTTCCCGCCGGCAGACCGAGGAACCGAGGAACCGGGGAACCGGAACGAGGAGGAGTCATGAGCGAAGAGAGCGAGGAGCGCGTGGCCATCGTCACCGGCGGCAGCCGCGGGATCGGCCGCGCCGTGGTGGAGGCTCTGGCCGTCGACGGCTGGCGGGTCTTCCTGTGCAGCCTGCACCAGGACTCGGTGGACCGGGCCCTGAGCGAGCTGGCGACCGAGCTGGGAGCCGGGCTCGGAAGCCGGGTCGCCGGCCGGGCCGTCGACGTGCGCGAGCAGGGCGAGGTCGACGCTTTCGTCGAGTGGGTCCTGGGCGAGGCCGAGCGCGTCGATTGCCTGGTGAACAACGCCGGGCTGGGCCGCTTCGGTCCGGTCGACGAGCTCTCGGGTGAGGTCTGGCGCGAGGTGCTCCGGACCAATCTCGACGGCGCCTTCTACTTCATCCACGCCGTGGCGCCGGCGATGAAGCGGCTCGGCGGCGGGTTCATCGTCAACATCGCGTCGCTCGCCGGCAAGAACTTCTTCGCCGGCGGCGCGGCCTACAACGCCAGCAAGTTCGGGATGATGGGCCTCTCCGACGCCGCCATGCTGGACCTGCGCCACGACGGCATCCGGGTGGCGGCGGTGCTGCCCGGAAGCGTCGACACCGACTTCGGCCACGGGCGCGACGACGCCTCCTGGATGCTCACCGGCGAGGACGTCGCGCGCGTGGTGATGGACCTGCTGGCGTTCCCGGAGCGGGCGCTCCCCAGTCGGGTGGAGATCCGCCCCTCGAAACCGCCCAGACGATAAGAGGCGCGCCACACGAGGCTTCGAGTGCCCCGTCGCCGACGAGACGCCGAAGCACCGAGGGCGTCGAGGCGCCGGCCCGGCACGGCGCACGACCGAGGCAAACCCCAGGTCCACCGCAGGGAGCGCAACGCCGCCGGGTCGGATGCAGCGGCGGCCGAAGGCCGGTGTCTTTCGGAGACGGGGTACTCGGAGCCCTACAGCACCTGCATCTTCTGATCGCCGTAGAGGACCTGGGGGCCTTCGGGCATCGGGGCCTTGGCCTGCTCCTCGGACTCGAGCGTGATGGTGATCGACACCATCGGATGGTCGGTGGCGATCTTGGCCGGGAACATCAGGCTCGCCTCGTTGCCCGACTGGATCACGCCCACGGGCATCGGCCCGTCCTTCGTGTTGAGCCAGACCTTGTAGATGCCGCCTCCCGAGGGCGTCAGGTTCGACGCCGCCAGGTACCAGTGCTCGTCGCCCGGAGGCATGTAGAGGACCGCGAAGGCGTTGGGCACCATGGGCTTGTCGCCCACCGGGCGGAGCGGGCAGACCTCCACCCCCTTGGTGGCCACCGCCGAGACCAGCTCGCTCATCTCGCGGAGCTGATGGAGGCTCGCCTCTTGCTCGTTGAGCCGGTCGGTGAGCTGGCCGCGCTCGAGGCGCATCTCGGCGAGGGCGCTCTGGGTCTTCTGGAGCTGGAGGTAGAGCAGACCGGCGAGACCGAGGGCGGCGAGCGCCACCACCGCGGCGACGTAAGACAGCCAGGCATGGTGGCGCGGCGGTGTCCCCGCCGGGGCCGGCGCCTCCTTACGGCCGGACTCGATCGGAACCACCCGCGAGGAGGGCGACTCGGCGGCTGGCGGCCGGCCGGCGGGCGCCGTTCCCGGCAGCGCCGCCAACACCTTCTCCTTCACCGCCGGCCGCGGAGCGACCGGCTCGAGGGCGTAGGGCAGGAGGCCCAGCGTCTCGGCATACAGCCGGCGCAGGGTCTCGTCGGCCTCGGTGCCACCGGCGGGCGCCGGCTCCCGCGGGCTCTGGGGACCCTCGGCCGAGCGGCCCGCCTCGAGCCCGGCTTCGGGCTCGTCGTCGAGGGCCTCGAGGGCCGCGAGGATCGTCTCGTCCTCGCGACTGTACGAATCGTTCACAGCAGCTCCCTGATCTCGTCGCGCAGCGCCTTGCGCAGCTTCTTCATGGCGAGGAGAGTGCGAGTCTTGACCGTGCCCAGAGGAATCCCGGTCTCTTCGGCGATCTCCCGCTGGGTCAGACCCTTGTAGAAGGCCAGCTCCAGCACCTCGCGCTGCTCGTCCGGAATTCGGGCCAGCTCGTTGCGCACGCGACCCCGCCGTTCAACGTGTAGTACGCGCGAGGCGCCGTCGGCGGATGCATGTTCGACCGGGGCCTGCTGGTGGGCGGTCGTGTGCGTGCGATCGACCACCCGGCGGCTGCGCAACCGGTCGATCGCTCGGCTCCGGGCGATCAGGACCAGCCAGGTGGAGACCGACGAGCGGGTCGGGTCGTAGCGCCCCGCCCGGTCCCAGACGTGGACGAAGACCTCCTGCAGGATCTCCTCGGCGTCCTCCGGGCTGCCCAGGATCTTGCGGGCGAGCCCGAGGAGCATGGGCGCGTAGCGGTCGTAGAGCTCGGCCACGGCCTCCTGGCTGCCCTCCGCGATGGCCCGGACGACGGAGCCGTCGGAGGCGGAAAGCAGCGAGGCGTCGGAGACCAGTGCATCCATGGGAGAGCCGGTGGGAAGACCGTGAAAAGGTGGCGCTACGATACCATCCCCCGGGGATTTCAACCGTGACCCACGACGCGCGACAGGGACCCGGCCCGGATCAACCGGCGATCCGGGTGATCATGATGCCGAAGCACACCAACGCCCACGGCACCATCTTCGGCGGCATCATCCTCTCCCACATCGACCAGGCGGGCGCCGTCGAGGCGCATCGCCACGTCTCCGGGCGTCTCGTGACCGTCGCCATGCGCGAGGTGGAGTTCCACGCGCCGGTCTTCGTGGGCGACCTCGTGAGCTTCTTCACCGAGACCCTCCGCGTCGGCCGTACCTCGCTCACGGTACGAGTGACGGTCGAGGCCGAGCGCGCCCGGGGCGTGGGCAAGGTCAAGGTCACCGAGGCCGAGGTGATCTACGTGCAGGTGGACGAGACCAACCAGCCGATCGAGATTCAATAGCTCCGCCTCAGGCCATGGACGGCAGAAGCGCCTCGAACTTCGGGACCGCTCTCCCCCCACCCACGCCAAGCGGCGGAGCCTACGGTCATCTGATGGGCTTTTCCAGAACGCGGGATTCTACGCATCCACCCCGCAACCTCTCGATCCCCTTCCCACCCCACAGGGTGGAAAGGGACGCCCCCTCCCTGGTCTCCGCTTCGGCGAAGAGCTCGAGTCGGATGTCCACCGACGAGGACTTGCGGCGCCGCCACCGAGGCGGCCAGGAACGGGCTTGCAGGTGCCGCCCGGGGCCTCTATCCTTGCCGGCATGGCGGAACCCCGGCGCGCGAAGCGGATCTTCAACTACGAGCAAGCGCTCGAGACCTTCCCCGCGGTGCGCGACCTGACGGCCGCCGCGGTGCGCCAGGTCGAGTCGCTGGTCAACCGCGTCCAGAGCCTCGAGGAGATGGAGTCGCGCAAGGCCGAGCTCGAAGAAGCCTACGCCAGGGTGGTCCAAGCCTGGACCCACGAGATCCGCCGCCTGGGATGCGAGGCCAAGGGTCTCTGGCTGGTCGATTGGGACTGCGGGGACGGCTACTACTGCTGGAAGTACCCCGAGGAGATCCTCTCTCACTTCCACGGTTACGAGGACGGCTTCGCGGGGCGGGTGCAGATCGTGTGACGGGATCGCCCCCACATCCCCTCGATCCCCTCCCGTTCTTCGCTTGGACGTCTCGTCGGCCTGAGCCCGGTCAGACCGGCGTCGCGAGCAGCTCGTCGACCGCGACGTCCCCGATCCGCGCCACCACCCGGTCCGCTTCGGCGAGGGCTGCGGCCGGGTAGGTGTGGGCCACGGCCAGGGTCGAGAGGCCGGCGAGCCGGGCGGCCTCGAGGCCCGCCGGAGTGTCCTCCACGGCGAGTGCCTCGTGGGGGTGGAAGAGGCGATCGGGCAGCGGCGGGAGGGAGTTGAAGGACTCGATCCCCAGCCGATAGCCCTCCGGATCGGGCTTGCTGCGGGCCACGTCCTCCGCGGTCACCAGCACCTTGAACCGCTCCCGGAGGCCCGCCTGGCGAAGCGCCCCCTCCACCTCGTCGCGCAGGGCTCCGCTCACCAGCCCGAGGGCGAGGCCGGCCTCGGCGAGAGCGACGACGAGCTCCCGCGCGCCGGGGAAGAACGGATACCCCTCGCGCCGGAGCCACTCCTGGTAGTAGCTCGACTTGCGCGCGATCAGGCGCATCAGGCGGGGCTCGGAGGGCGTCTCGCCCGAACCCTCGAGCAGCGCCCGGAAGCAGGCGCGGTCGTCGAGCCCCACGTAGCGTTCCCAGTACTCCTCGTCGGCGAGCTCGACGCCCTCCTCGCCGAGCACCCGCTTCAGGAGCTCCAGGTGGACGGGCTCGTCGTCGACCAGGACGCCGTTGAAGTCGAAGAGCACCGCGCGGAGCATCGAGCGATGATAGCGTGGCGGCGAGACGGGAATGGTGCACGCGCCGCGGGCGTTCTGGCCCAGTGGCGAGTCTCCGCGTCGCCGCGAGCGCGTGGAGAACCGTTCCGGACTCGCTGGACTGGTACCTCACTGAACTCTCGAACGCCCGGAGACAGCACGAGCCATGGAACCGACCTCCCCGACCCAGAGCCGCCCGGCCGCGGCCCCGCCCGGCCCCGAGACGCCGGTCACCCTCACCGAGAAGGCCGTGCGCATGATTCAGCTCACTCGCGAGGAAGAGGGCATGGACGCGACCGCCGGCCTGCGGGTGGCGGTGCGCGGCGGGGGTTGCAGCGGGTTCGAGTACGCCCTCGACTTCGAGACCGAGGCCCGCGCGAACGACTTCGTCTACCAGCAGGGCGAGCTGACCGTCTACGTCGACGGGATCAGCGCGCGCTACCTCGAAGGCACCACCATCGACTACGTGATGGGTGCCCAGGGGGCGGGGTTCAAGTTCGACAACCCGAAAGCCGTGGGGAGCTGCGGCTGCGGGTCGTCCTTCGCTGTTTGACTGGATCTCCCCCCGCATCCCCTCGATCCCGTTCCCACCCGGGCACCGCAGCGCGAAGCGCTGTGATCGGGGAAGGGGACGCCCACTCCCGACCTTCGCCGAAGATCAGTCGACCAAGGGGAGCTCGGTGACCTCGGCCTCGCCGTCGCCGGCCACCTCGAGGCGGGTGCCCGGCTCCGCGCCTCGCTTCTGGACCATCGCCAAGCCGACCGGCCCCTCGAGGGTCGGCGAGACCGCCACGCTCCCCACCCGTCCCACCGGCCGGCCGTCGAGGAGCAGCTCGGTGCCCTCGGGCGGGGGCTCGTCGCCGTCGAACTCGACGCCGCACAGCTTCCGGTTGACCCCGCCGCGGTAGTGGATCCGCGCGACCACCTCCTGACCCAGGTAGCACCCCTTCGTGAAGTTGAGGGCCTCGTCGAGCCCGGTCTCCTGGGGGAGGTTCGACTCGTCGTAGTCCCGTCCCCACCAGGCGATGCCGGCCTCGAGCCGCAGCGTGTCCAGGGCGTCGTAGCCCACCGGGCGGACGTCGGGCAGGTCGAGCAGCGCGCGGACCACCGCCGGGGCGTCCTCCCGCGGGGTCCAGACGGTCCAGGCCTCGGCGCCGAGGAGCGGCCGGTTGGCGAGCCGGACCCGGGCACCCGCCACCTCGAGCGGGGAGTGGCCCCAGCGGGCGTCCGCGGCCGGCGGGAGCTTGCCGACGGCGGCCTCCCGCAGGGCCTTGCGGGCGCCGGCGCCGATCAGGGTGAGGGGCAGGACCTGGTCCAGGCTCCGGAGCTCCACGCGATCGGCCAGCACATACCTCCCGAGGTGCTCGGCGACCGGCTCGCCGCGTCCCGGGGGCAGCTCGAGCCAGAAGCTCTCCGGCAAGGCGAGCAGACCGAAGTCGGCGACGATGCCCCCCTTGCGCGAGGTCAAGAAGCCGTAGGCGCCCCCCTCGGGACTCAGATCCCGGACCTCGCAGGTCACCATACCGGAGAGGAAGCGCTGCCGGTCCACCCCGCCGATCTCGAGCCGGTCGATCCAGGAGCGGTCCACCAGGCCGCACCCGTCGCGCAGGGTCTCCACCTCGTCGGCCACCGAAGCGAACGCGGCCGCGACCAGGACGCCCTGGCGCTCGGCCACTCGGGCGCCCAGCTCCCGGTGCAGATCGAGGAGGGGAATCGCTCGCTCGGGCAGGGTCTGGGGCTCGGCCATCGCGTTCAGTCTACCAAGGCGCGGACTCCGCTTCGCTCGTTCGGGGGCCGGAGGATCCGCCTGTAGAATCCCCCCATGCCCGCCCCTGAACCGTTCGAGCTCGAAACTCCCTCCGGCCATCGGATCGACGGCCTGGTCGACCTGCCCGACCGTCCCGGCGAGCGGCCCACGGTGGTCGTCGCCCACGGCTTCAAAGGCTTCATGGAGTGGGGGTTCTTCCCCCACCTGGCGGAGCTGTTGGCCCGTCGCGGCTTCGTGGTGGTGCGCTTCAACTTCTCCGGCTCGGGGCAGAGGCCCGGCGACGACCGGGTCACCGACGTCGAGGCCTTCCGGCACAACACCTTCAGCCGCGAGCAGGAGGACCTGCGCACGGTGCTCGACGCCCTGGGCGAGGAGATCGCGCCGGGGCGGGTGGACCTCCATCGCCAGGGCCTCTTCGGCCACAGCCGGGGCGGCGGGGCGGCCATCCTCACCGCCGGCCATCCCGACCTGCGGGACCGCTTCTCGGCCCTGGTCACCTGGGCCGCCGTCGCGAGCTTCGACCGCGTGGGTGCGGAGGAGAAGGAGCGCTGGCGCCTGGAGGGCGAGCTCGTGGTGGTCAACAGCCGCACCGGTCAGGAGCTCCCCATGGGCCTCGGGATCCTCGAGGACCTGGAGGCCCACCGCGACGAGCTCGACGTCCTGGCGGCAGCGGCCCGGGTGGCGGCCCCGTGGCTGATCGTCCACGGTGAGGCCGACGAGTCGGTGCCGTTCTCGGAGTCCCGTCTGCTCGAGGAGGCCGCCGCGACCGATCGGGTCCGCAAGCTGGAGCGGCTCGCGGTCCCGGGCGCGGGCCACACCTTCGGCGCCGCCCACCCCTTCGCCGGCCCGACGCCCCACCTGGTCCAGGCCCTGAACGCCACGCAGGAGTGGTTCCGGCGGTACTTGGTCTAGCCCGGACTTCTCACCAGCCTCCTGCTGCAACGCCGCATCTGCCCGCATCTCCGGCGTTGGGCTCGGTCGGGCCAGAGGCCCCCCGCAACCCCTTCCATGAGAAGGCCTCAAGGGGACGCCTCCGCCCATGAGGAGTCAGTGGAAAGGGTGGCTCAGGCGCGATGGAGGCGGGCCGGAGCCGGGGTCGCCAGCTCTTCGGCCAGCCCTTCGAGGCTCGCAACGACGCGGTCCGCCCCCGCCGCGCGTAGCCTTTCGGCCGAGGTCCAGCCGGTGGTCACCGCGAGCACCGGCAGACCGTGGCAGCGGGCGCACTCGACGTCGCGGACGCTGTCACCCACGATCAGCGTGTCGGCCGGCCCGAACCGGTGGCCGGTGGCGGCGAAGGCCCGTTCGAGGGCCACCGGCGGAAGCTCCCGGCGCTCGAGGCCGTCGTCGCCGAAGGCTCCGAAGGGGAAGAAGCGTTCGAGACCGAAGCGGGAGAGCTTGATCTCGGCGCCGCGCCGCCAGTTGCCGGTGACCAGGCCGAGGACGACCTCCGGGTGGACCCGGAGCTCGCCGAGCAGCTCCTCGACGCCCGGCAGCACCACCATCCCGGCCTTGTCGAGGCGCTGCTCCAGGCGCCTGAGGTAGGCGTCGCGCAGGCGCGGCAGGCCGGCGGCGGCCGCCGTGCGCTCGAGCCCCGCGAGCTCCAGCAGCTCGAGGACGATCTGCCGATCGGTCTTGCCCGAGAAGTCGAAGTCGTCCACGGAGAGACCGTCGGTGACGCCGTAGACCTCGCCCAGGGACTCGGAGAGCAGGGGGCGCACCTGGGTGCCGCACCGAATCAGGGTGCCGTCGACGTCGAAGAGGATGAGACGCACTGGGGGGCTAGGTTCCCGGAGATCGGTCCAGAGGATGCAGGGTCTGGGGCACGAGGGATGGGCGGGGGCTTCGGTCGAAGACGAAGGGCCTCATAGCTTCCGCGTCAGCACCACGATCCGGTCGCGATAGCCGTGGCGGTGGTAGAAGTCGAGGGCGCCTCGGTTGTCGCCGAGCACCTCGACCTCCATGAGCTCGGCGCCGCAGGCCCGGGCGTGCTCCTCGGCCCGCTCGACGAGGCGCCCCCCGAGACCTCCGTCCCGGTGGCCGGCGGAGACGTAGAGGTCGGCCACGACGCCGTGGACGTCGCGCCGCTCGTCCGGCTCGTCGCGCTCCTGACGGCCGAAGACGCAGACGTAGCCCACCAGGTGGCCGTCGTGCTCGGCGACGAAGAAGGCCCCGCAGGCCTCCGCGGCGGTCTCGGTCAAGTAGCGGAAGTACCGGTCGAGGATCTCCTCGCCCGGCGCCAGGCCGTCGTCGAGAGGCCGGAGGGTCTCGTGGAGCTCGAGGACCATCTGGCGCA
>CAZIIB010000060.1:0-10940 GCA_964539125.1 uncultured Thermoanaerobaculia bacterium
GAAGCTGGTCGCCTACTCCTCGGTGGCCCACCTGGCGTTCGTCATGCTCGGCCTGCTCGCCTTCGACGCCATCGCCTGGCAAGGATCGCTCCTCCAGATGGTCAACCACGGCATCTCGACGGGGGCCCTCTTCCTCCTCGTCGGGATGGTCTACGAGCGGCGCCACACCAAGCGCTTCGACGACCTGGGCGGTCTCGCCAAGGCCATGCCGTTCTTCGCCTTCTTCCTGGTCTTCTCCTCTCTCGCCTCGGTCGGCCTGCCGGCCCTGAACGGCTTCGTCGGCGAGTTCCTGATCCTGGTCGGCAGCTTCAAGAGCCTGGGGTGGCCGGTGATCCTCGCCACCTTCGGCGTGGTGCTCGCCGCCGTCTACCTG
Source organism: uncultured Thermoanaerobaculia bacterium (assembly GCA_964539125.1). Classification (GTDB taxonomy): domain Bacteria; phylum Acidobacteriota; class Thermoanaerobaculia; order Multivoradales; family DATKCC01; genus CAVUBL01. Next base: position 374 of record CAZIIB010000060.1, read on the forward strand.
CTGAAGATGATCGCCCGCACGGTCTGGGGGCCGGTGACCCGCGAGGAGAACCGCAAGATCGCGGACCTCTCGGTGCGGGAGATCGTCACCCTGGTGCCGCTCGCGATCTTCATGCTGTGGATCGGCGTGGCGCCCAAGACCTTCCTCGAGCCGAGCCGGCCGGCGCTCGAGAAGACCCTCTCCCAGTACCAAGAGCGCGTCGCCATGCCACCTCCCGAGGAGGCGCGGCTGGCCGCGACGAGCCCGGAGGGCCAGCTCGCCGCGGCCCCGGAGGTGACCCCATGAACGCCGCCGACCTGGCGACCCTCGCACCCGAGCTCACGCTGGCCGCGGCGGGCTCCTCGATCCTGCTGCTCGAAGCCTTCATCCCGGCTCTGCGGCGGGCTTTCACGGGGCTCTCGGTCCTGGCCGTCGTGGTCGCCGCGTGGTTCGCGTGGGGCCTTCCCGCGGGCTCGTCGTTCGGCGGGCTTCTCGAGTCGACGCCCCTGACCGCGCTGGGCTCGACGATCGTCCTGGCGGCGGCCGCCCTGGCCCTCCTCGCCTCCCAGGGGTATCTCCTGCGCGAAGGGATCCTCTCCGGCGAGTACCACGCCCTGATGCTCTGGGCCGTCTGCGGGATGCTGCTCATGCTGCGCTCGACGGAGCTGCTGACCGTCTTCGTTTCCCTCGAGCTGCTCTCGCTCTGCCTCTACGCCCTGGCCGCCTTCAACCGCAAGATCGTGGTGGGCTCGGAGGCCGCCCTCAAGTACTTCTTGATGGGCGCCTTCGCCAGCGCCTTCGTGCTCTACGGCATCGCCCTGGTCTACGGCGCCACCGGGACCACCTTCTTCAGCGGAGTGGCCCGGGCGTTCGCCTCCGGGCAGCCCGCGGCCGCCTCGCCCACGGTCGGGGCCATCGGCGTGATCCTGCTGGTGGCCGGCTTCGGCTTCAAGATGAGCGTCGCCCCCTTCCACGCCTGGGCCCCCGACACCTACCAGGGGGCCCCCTCGCCCTACGTGGCCTTCCTCTCGGTGGCGCCCAAGGCGGCCAGCGCCTTCGTCCTGATCCGGGTGCTGCACACCGTCTTTCCGAACCTCCTGGGCGGGAACTGGCCGGCGATCGTGGCCACCCTGGCCGTGGTCTCCATGGTCACCGGCAACCTCCTGGCGCTGGTCCAGAAGGACATCAAGCGCATGCTGGCCTACTCGGGCGTCGGGCACATGGGGTATCTGCTGATTCCTCTCGCGAGCCTCGACGTGAGCTCCTTCGGCGACGGCAGCTCGTGGCCGCCGGTGCTGGTCTACCTGGCGGCCTACGCCCTGATGAACGCCGGCGCGTTCGCGGTGATCGGCATGCTCTACTCCCGGGCCGGAGAGCAGCACCTGATCTCCGAGCTCTCCGGCTGGGGCTACCGCTTCCCGCTCCTGGGCCTCTGCCTGACGGTGTGCATGCTGTCGCTGGGCGGCATTCCGCCGACCCTGGGCTTCCTGGGCAAGTACCTCGTCTTCCTTCACGCCGTCCGCCACGGCCAGGTGTGGCTCGCCCTGGTCGGCGTGGCGACCTCGCTGGTGGGGATCTACTACTACCTGCGGGTGGTCTACACCCTCTACATGAAGGAAGAGGTCCGCGAGCCGGCCGGGCTGCTGATCGACGGATGGGGCAAGACGGCGGCGGTCCTGGCGGCCCTGGGCACCCTGGCGCTGGGAATCTTCCCGGCCTGGCTCATGGGCTGGTTCTAGACGGGGAGGGGTGCGGTGCCGGAGCGTGAGCCTGCGGCGGTCTCCCCGCTCACCCTCAACCGGCTCTCGTTCTACCTGCGCTGCCTGCACCGGCTCCAAGAGGAGGGCGTCGAGCGGGTCTCCTCGCAGATGCTCGCCCGCCGGTTCCACCTCTCGGCGGCCCAGATCCGCAAGGACCTCGCCCACTTCGGCGGTTTCGGCATCCGCGGCGTGGGCTATGAGGTCGATCGGCTGATCGAGCGCCTGTCGGAGCTGCTCGGCCTCGACCGGCGCCACCGCCTGGTCATCGTGGGCCTGGGCAACCTGGGCAGCGCCCTGGCCTGCTACCTCGGGTTCAACTCCGGAGCCTTCCACGTGGTCGCCGGCGTCGACCGGGACCCGGCCAAGATCGGGACCCGGACCGGGGAATTCGTCATCCGCTCCACCGTGGAGCTGGTGGAGACGGTCCGAGAGGCCCACGCGGAGATCGGCGTCTTGTGCGTTCCCGCCGAGGCCGCCCAGGAGGCCTACGACGCCCTGGTGGCGGCCGGGATCCGCGGCGTCATCAACTTCTCTCCGGTCCGGGTCCGCGCCGTGCCCGGGGTGCCCCTGAAGGACGTGGACCTGCGGATCAACTTAGAGGAGCTGGCGTACTTTCTGAAGGATTGAGAGAATACCTTTCCACTTCCGCCTCCGCCTCCACCTCCGACGGCCACCGGCGTGCCGAGACCCGACCGGCTCGAGCCCCAACCCTCGCGCAGGTCCGCCGGGTCTCCCCCCTCGGTCCCCTTCCCGCCCTCCGGGGGGTAGGCGACGCCACCTCCCGCTCGTTCTCAGCGGGACACCGGTCTCTCGCCCTCCGGGCGCGATAGCATCGGGAGCTGCTGATGCCGCTCCGCTCCCTGTTCCTGCTCCTCGCCTCCTGGCTGGCGCTCGCCGCGGCCGCTTCCGCACCGCCTCCATCTCCCGCCGCGGTCTCGAGTGGACCCGCAGCGGCCGGGTACGTCGCCGACCGGGAGTGCGCCGTCTGCCACCGCGACGAGGCGCGGTCGTTCCGCGAGGTCGGAATGGGCCGCTCGTTCGTCACCGTGGCCACCGCGGTGCGCGACGGCCGCCTGATCGAGGACTTCGACGCCCCGGCATTCCACCACGCTCCCTCCCACCGCTGGTACCGGATCACCCGGCGGGGTGACGGCCTCGTCTTCCGGCGCTGGAAGGTCGACGCCTCCGGCCGGGAGATCAACGTCTTCGAGCAGCCGATCGACGACATCCTCGGCTCCGGCAACCACTCCCGCGTCTACCTCTACCGGACGCCCTCCGGCGAGCTCTACCAGCTCCCCCTCGCCTGGTACTCGGCGATGAACGGCGGCGCGGGTGGATGGGCCATGTCCCCCGGCTACGACCGGCCGGACCATCCCGGCGTCACCCGCACGGTGCGGCACGAGTGCATGTTCTGCCACAACGCCTACCCCGACGTTCCGGCGGGCAGCGACGCCTACGGCGAGCCTCCGACCTACCCGGCTCGCCTCCCCGAGGGCATCGGCTGTCAACGCTGTCACGGGCCCGGAGGCGACCACGTGCGCCTCGCGTTCTCTCCCCAGGCCACGAGCTCGATGATCCGGGCGGCGATCGTCAACCCGGCGCGCCTGGCCCCGAGGTTGCGCAACGACGTCTGCTACCAGTGCCACATGCTGCCGTCTTTCGCGACCCCCCCGGTGCGCCGGTTCGGGCGCTCGGTGAGCTCGTTCCGTCCCGGCCAACGGCTCGCCGACTTCCGCGTCCGCATGGATATCCGCGAGGCCGGGCACCCGGCGGCCGATCGCTTCGAGATCGATCACCAGGCCTACCGCCTGGAGCAGAGCCGCTGCTTCGTGGCGAGCGGCGGCGCGCTCTCGTGCCTCACCTGCCACGACCCCCACCGCAAGGTGCCGGCGGACGAGCGCGCGGCCCACTACCGGAAGGCGTGCCTCGGTTGCCACGCCGGCGACCTGGGGGGACACCCGCCGCTCGAGCCTCCCGGCCCGGACCTCCCGGCGGAGGCCGCCCCGAACGTCGCGGCCAGCGACTGCGTGGGATGCCACATGCCCCGGCGCCGGGCGGAGGACGTGGTCCACACGGTGATGACCGACCACCGGATCCAGCGGCCGCCCCCGGATCCGACCGGCTTCCTCGCTCCGCGGGCGGAGCGCGAGACGGACCTCTCCGACCTGGTGGTCGTCGACTCCGAAGGCGCGCCCACGGGTCGCCAGGGGCAGATCTATCGGGCCGTTGTCGCGATCCGCCTGGGGGTCGCCGTGCCCGACGCCGTCGGCTATCTGGAGGGCAACCTGGAGGAGGTCGCGCCGGATGCCACCGAGGCCTGGCTGACGCTGGCCCAGGGAGAGCTTCACCTGCGGCGCTTCGCGGCGGCGGAGGCGGCGCTACGGCGCGCCCCGGCGGATGCTCTCGAGGCGCCCATGGGCCGTGAGCGGCTGGCCCTCGCCCTCGCCGGCGAGGAGAAGACGGCCGCCGCCGAGGCGGTCTTCCGGGGCCTGGCTCTCGACCGCCCGACCTGGCCCGACCCGCTGGAAGGACTGGGCCGGCTCCTCCTCGGCGAGGGTCGGCCGGACGCGGCGGCCCACTTCCTGCGCCACGCCGTCGAGCAGGGCCCGAACCGGATGGTGGCCTGGGACGCGCTGGGCGCCGCCGAGCTCATGCTCCACCAACCCGAGGCCGCCGCCGAGGCGCTCCGTCGCTCCCTGGAGATCGATCCGACTCGCGCCGGGCCGTACCTGCGCCTGGCCGACGCCTTGGTCGCCCAGGGCCGACGCGACGAGGCGCTGCGCTATCTGCGGGTGGGCGCGGCCACCGTCGCCGAGCCGAAGGAGATCGAGGCGCGGCTCGAGGCGCTCACTCGGGAATCCACCTCGGCCGATCAGGGAAGCCGGCGGTAGAACGACAGCGCGCATTCGCCGTAGCGGCGCTGGTCGACCCGGATCAGGCCGCCGGCCTCGGCCGGGAGCGTCGCGCGAGCGGAGTGCTCGATCGCCACCTCTCCATCCTCGGCCAGGAGCGGCGCCACGCCTTCGAGAAGCTGGCGGTAAGCCGAGAACCGGTAGGGAGGATCGGCGAAGACCAGATCGAACGGCCCCTCACCCCGAGAGCCGAGCTCCACGAGCCCTGCCGGCAGGTCGAGGCACCGGATCTCGACGAGGGCCTCGCCCAGACGATCCCGGTTGCCCTGAAGGAGTGGAAACGCGCGCCGGTCCGCGTCCACGCAGACCACGCGAAGCGCCCCACGCCCCGCGGCCTCGAGCCCGACCACGCCGCTTCCGGCAAAGAGGTCCAGGAGGCTCGCACCCCGCTCGAGCGGCTCGCGCCAGATGGAGAACAGGGCCTCGCGCACCCGGCCCTCCGTCGGACGCGCCGTCGGCGGGACCGCGAGCCAGCGGCCGCGGTGGGTCCCGCCCGTCGCCCGGACCCGGCCCGGTCCCTTGGTCACGGCGGGCCCTCGTCTCGGAGGTCCCCGGGCCCGGTGCCCCGGCGGACCAGACCCACGAACGTTCGGGCGACGTCGCCCTTGGCGACGTAGACGGTGAGCGGAGTGTCCACTCCCTCGAGCTCCACTCCCTTGCCGTCCGAGGTGAAGCCGACCACCTGGAAGTGGGTGCCGTCGGCGCGCTCGAGCACATCGCCCGTCGCCGGCTCGTAGCCGACGGGAAGCGCAGGAGGGAGCTCCTTCTCGGCCACGCCGGCGAGCCGGTCCGCGACGTGGACGACCCGCGAGAGGGCGAGCGGCAGGCTCGAGTACCGTCCGAAACGGAGCTCCAGGGGCGCACCGGAGCCACTCTTGGAGCTCGTCTGGGCGCTCTCCATGGAGGGTCGGCCGCGGTCTCCCGCCGGGTCGGGCTCCGGGGGCCTCGGCAGGTCGAGCTCGAGCAGGCAGCTCTCCACCCAGTCTCCCTCCACGGTCAGCGGGTCCGGCTCGACCTCCGAGAGGTCGTTCTGCCGGAGCTCGTCGAGGGTCGTCTCCAGCTCGTCCGGCCCGAGCTCGCCGAGATGCATCACCTCCTGGCCCGGGGGGCCCTTGCGCTCCCGCACGGTGCCGTTGCCGAACAGCGTCACCTCCTGGCGGTCGATCCGGCTCACACAGTCCAGGCGCAGCAGCACGTGGGAGCGGGGGTCGGACGAGGCCGGCGAGGGCTCCGGCAGGGGAAGCGGCCGGGCGCTGTGGGCGGGAAGGGGCGGCGGCGCGGGGCGGTCCGACGGCTCCTGAGCCGCGGCCGTGCCGATTGCGGTCGCCCATGAGACGACGAGGGCGAGGGTGAGCGCCCGCAAGCGCGTCATCGCCCGCTCCCCCGCGTCGGGCCGGCGGCCACCGGCTCCTCCTCCGAGGCTACCTCGCGCTGGACGAGCTCCAGGGCCAGCCCGAGCTCGTCCTCGGGTCCGATGAGGCCGTCGAGGCGGGCGTCCCGCACTGCGGCCAGGGCCTTCCCCAGAAGCGGCCCCGGCGCCACCCCCCGGGCCACCAGGTCGCGGCCCCGGACCGTCAGCTCGAGCCGCCGGAGCTCGGTCAGGTACCGGCGGGCCCAATCGCGGATCGGTTCCCGTTCAGAAGCTACGAGGAGGAGGATCTCCTCGCCGGTGAGCGGCTCGAGGGCCCTGGCGGCCCGGTGCGGCGCCAGGTCCGGCTCGGCGAGGAGCCGCCGGGCCTGGGCGAGCCGCGGTCCGGCCCCCACCAGGAGGGCGCGGTCGGCACCCGAGAGCATGAGCCGCTCCGCCAACTCCTCGCCGCCGGCCCCCTGTCCGGCCGCCTCGCCGGCATCGGTGAGCGCGAGGAGCACCAGGCGCCATAGGTGGGCCCGGGGCTCCTCCAGCCCTTCGACCGCGTACCAGTTCCAGGCCGCCACCACGCGACGCAGCCGCTCGCGATCCCCTTCCTCCAGCCGCAGCAGCGAGGGATGCACCTCTCCCAGCACGCCGAGCCCCTCGAGGCGCTCGAGGCCGCGCACCGCGAGGGCCGGGTCGTCGAGCAGGAGCACCAGCTCCTCGCGCAGACGGCTGCCCGAGAGCCGGTCGAAGACCCCCTCGGCCAGCGCCACGTCCACCAGGTGGAGCGTCTCGGGGGAGATCTCGAAGCCGAGCCGGAGCTCCAGACGCACCGCCCGGAGAACCCGGGTCGGGTCGTCGATGAAGGAGAGGCTGTGCAGGACTCGGAGGAGCCGGTTCTCGAGGTCGCGCCGGCCGCCGAAGTAGTCGATGAGCTCGGGAGAGCGCTCGGGCCCCAGACGCACGGCCAGGGTATTGATCGTGAAGTCGCGCCGGTAGAGGTCCTGGCGCACCGGCGACGTCTGGACCTCGGGGAGCGCCGCCGGCGCCCGGTAGAACTCGCTCCGGGCCGTGGCCACGTCGATGTGGAACCCCTCCCCGTCCACCACGACCGCGGTCAGGAAGGCCTCGTGGACCCGCACGCGACCGCCGAGCTCCGCGGCGAGGAGGCGGGCGAAGTACGGACCGTCCCCCTCCACCACCAGGTCGAGGTCTCGGTTCTCTCGGCCGAGGAGCAGGTCCCGGACGATGCCGCCCACCAGAAACACGGGGATCCGGTGGCGGCGGGACACCTCGGCGATCGTCTCCACCCGCCGGTAGACCGGGGCCGGCAGGCGCTGGCGCAGAAGCTCCCCTCCCGCCGCCCGCTCCTCGGGCAAGTGAGCCAGACGGCGCTCGAAGCCGCTCCCCGCCTCCCGCAAGCGCCCGTGGAGGTGGCGGAGCACCTGCATGCGGGTCACCAGGCCCGCGGCCCGGCCGCTCTCCGGATCCCCCACCAGGACCAGACGTGGATGGCGACGGAGCATGCGCTCTCCGACCTCGTCGGCGGGCTCTTCCGGCGCCACCCACTCGAGGTCCCGATCCGCCACGGTCTCGACCCGCCGATCGCCGAGGCCGTGCTGGAGGGCGCCGTCCAGGGTCTGGCGGGTGACCACGCCGATCGTCCGGCCGTCCGGATCGACGACGGGCGCGGCGTTGATCCGCCGCTCGACCAGGGCCTCCTTGGCTTCGGCGACCGTGCGCTCGATCCCGAGGGTGAAGAACCCCGTGACCATCAGGTCCGCGGCCCGGGCCGAGGGCGGGAGACTCTCTTCGAGGAAAGCCCGGAGCTCCTCGCGGACCTCGAGGGGGGTGACCCCCTTGAGGCGGGCCGACGCGGCGGTGGCGTGGCCGCCGCCGCCGGCGAAGATCTCGAGCAGCCGGCCCAGGTCGACCCCCGGCTGATCGCCCCGGGCGATCACGGTCACCCGGTCGCCCTCGCCGAAGAGGGCGAAGAGGAGGGGGAGGTCGAAGATCTCGAGGCACCGGTTGACCAGCGGTGCCAGCTCGTCGACGTAGTCCCCGAGCTCCAGGGCCACGAAGCCCACGCGGTGCCCGCGGAGGCCGTCGACCTCGAGCGCCTGGGTCATGCGGTGGAGGATGTCGAAGCGGCTCGGGTCGAGGCGCTGGAGGGCGTGGCGGCGGAGGACGGAGAGGTCCGCTCCCCGCTCCAGGAGCCCGGCGGCGGCCCGCAGGTCGCGGGGTCCGGTCCCGGAGTAGGCGAGGGATCCGGTGTCCTCGTAGATCCCCAACAAGAGGAGGGTCGCCTCGACCGGTGTCGCCGCGTACCCCCGCTCGTCCAGGAGCTCGGCGAGGAGGGTGCACGTGGATCCGGCCTCCGGGTCGACGCGGCCGCCGGAGATCGGCAGATCGCTCTCCGAGGGCGCGTGGTGGTCGTAGGCCCAGAGCTCGATGCCGGGGTTGGCGTCGAGCCAGTCGGCGACGACGCCGATGCGGTCGCGCTGGACGACGTCGCAGAGGACGAGTCGGGTCAGTCGGGCCGGATCGACCTCCTTGGGGCGAAGCTCCGTGAAGGGCACCTCCTTGCCGAAGGGACCCTCGAGCAGCCGGCGCACGGACTCTTCCTTCGAGCCGGGGAAGAAGACCTCGGCCCCGGGGTGCAGCTTGCGGGCCATGAGGACGGCGCACGTGGCGTCGAAGTCCGCGCCCAGATGGGTGGTGACGATCTCCATGGCTGGGGGAAGTCTATCCGGTGGGCCGGGCCGGGGCTCCCGCCCTTGCGAACGGTGCGCGCTGCTCGTGAGCGTTGAAGAGTCGGCGCGCACCTCGGCTTCGCCCTGCCCCGAGGTGCTCGGAGGCTGCCCATCGCTATTGCAGTGGCAGGGCTCAGACGTCGCCGGGCGGGAGCCCCCGGCCCTCCGGGGTCGGACTCCACAGGCACGCACTCCCCAACGAAGGACCGGGTGGGGGCGAGCGCCGTCACGAGGCGCAAGCCCGATTCCCCTAGTGAGCTCCCTTCAGAGCTCGGTGTGCTCCAGGGGGGATCCGGTCACGCCACGCAGCCGGTGCCCAGGATGCGCTCGATCTCCCCGGTCTTGGACTCGTCGAACGAGACTTTGAGCGTCACGACGTCGGGCCGCTCGGCGCCGGGGACGATCAGCCGGACCCGGCTCTTGCCCGGGTGGTCGAGGATCAGCTCCTTGAGCTGGCGGATCTGGTGCTCCGAGGCGGACGGTGCGATGGTCACCTCGAGCGTCGGCAGGCCGACGGCGCGCTCGAGCGAGCTCATCTCCTCCACCGCCATCTCCTTCTCGCTCCCCCGCTCCCGGACCTCGCCCTTCAGGATCACCACCGCCTCGTCCTCGAGCAGGCTTCCGAACTGCTCGAACTGGTTGGCGAACAGGGTCACCGGGATGCGGCCGTGGAGGTCCTCGAGGACGAACCGGGCCATCATCCGTCCGGCATTGATCCCGCTCTTGATCTTCGAGGCCCGGAGCCGTGTCACCAGGCCTCCCAGGGTCACCGGGCCCTCGACCTCCTCGGTCAGCACCTCTTCGGTGGTGTGACTGGTCAGCCCCTGGAGCTCGGCCTCGTGCTCCGACAGGGGGTTGCCGGTGAGGTAGAAGCCGAGGGCCTCCTTCTCGTAGGAGAGGAGCTCGCGGTCGGGCCAGGGCGGAGTCGACGGGTCCGGCCCGGGCTCCAGGCTGGGCGTGGCCCCGAACATGGCGATCTGCCCCGCCTCCTGGTCGCGCTGACGCTGGCTGGCCCAGCCCAGGATCGGGTCCAGGGCCTCGGACAGCGCCGCGCGGTGGATCCCCAGGCTGTCCAGACAGCCGGCCTTGATCAGGCTGTCGAAGACCTTGTGGTTGAGCTGCCGGAGATCGACCTGGGCGGCGAAGTGGGCGAGGCTCTCGAAGCGACCCACCTCGCGCCGGGCCTCGAGGATCGCCTCCACCGCCCCCTCCCCCACTCCCTTGACCGCCCCGAGCCCGAAACGGATCCGGTCGCCCACGACCGTGAAGATCCAGCCGCTCTCGTTGAGGTCCGGCGGCTGGACCTCGATCCCCATGGCCCGGCACTCCCGGATGTACTTGGCGACCGCGTCCGACGAGGAGAGCTCGGAGTTGAGCATGGCCGCCATGAACGCCACCGGGTGGTGGGCCTTGAGGTAGGCGGTCTTGTAGGCCAGCATGGCGTAGGCCACGCTGTGGCTCTTGTTGAACCCGTAGCCGGCGAAGGGCTCGATGTACTCCCACAGCTCCTTGGCCTTCTTGCGATCGACCCCTCGGCCCTCGGCGCCGTCCAGGAAGAGCTCCTTCTGCTCTTCCATCACCTCGAGCTTCTTCTTGCCCATGGCCTTGCGCAGGGTGTCGGCCTCGCCCATGGTGAACCCGCCCATGGCCGAGGCGATCTGCATGACCTGCTCCTGATACAGAATCACCCCGTAGGTGTCCTTCAGGATGGACTCGAGAACCGGGTCCTTGTAGGTGACATTCATGCGCCCGTGCTTACGTTCGACATAGACCTTGTCCATGTCCGCGCCCAGCGGCCCGGGCCGATAG
>CAZIIB010000061.1:0-10923 GCA_964539125.1 uncultured Thermoanaerobaculia bacterium
GGGCCGTCAGGGAATCGAACCCTGGACCCGCGGATTAAAAGTCCGCTGCTCTGCCAACTGAGCTAACGGCCCGCGGCAGTATAGCCCGGCGTCGGACGCCGGGAAACGTTTCCAGTCCTCGGCACACTCCTTGGTAGGCTCTCATTGAATTTGGAGTCCAAAGGAGTTCCAAGCCCGGCATGTTGGACGAGCCGAGGGCAACCGAGAGGACCGAGACCATTCGGATCGGGTCGGGCGCGCGCCCGCCCACGGCACCCGAGCGCCTGGCGCCCGGCACCCGGGTCTCGGTCCGCTACGAGATCCTCGACGTCCTGGGGAGCGGCGGGTTCGGAGTCGTCTATCTGGCCTACGACCGCCTGGAAGACCGCCGGGTGGCCCTCAAGCTCCTCCGCGCCGACCGCCTGGAGCCCGAGACCCTCGAGCGATTCCAGCGTGAGGTGGCCCTGGCCCGGGGACTCGAGAGCCCGCGCCTGATCCGGATCCTCGACTCGGACGTCGGCGACGACGGGGTCTTCCTGATCATGGAAGTCGTCGAGGGGGAGAGCCTGGCGGACCGGCTGCGCCGGGGTGCGCTCCCGGTCGACGAAGCGGTGCGCCTGGCCTCCGACGTCCTCGCCGGGCTCGCCGCGCTCCACGAGGTGGGGGTCGTTCACCGGGACGTCAAGCCCTCGAACATCCTGCTGGGCCCGGGCGGACGGGCGAAGCTCGCCGACTTCGGGCTCGCCTGCCGCCAGGGCTCGGACGAAGCGAGGCCCACCTCGCCCGACGTGCTCATGGGGACGGTGGAGTATCTGGCCCCCGAGCAGGCGCTGGGCGAAGAGGCCGGCCCCCTCTCGGATCTCTACGCCGTCGGCGTGGTCCTCTTCGAGATGCTGACCGGAGACGTGCCCCACCGCGCCAGATCCTCGCTGGGGACCCTTCTCGCCCACGTCCAGCGGTCGGCGCCCGACCTCCACGGGCTCCGACCGGAGGTGCCCGACTGGCTCGCCGCGGTGGCCGCCCGGCTCCTGGCGAAGGAGCCGGCGGAGCGCTATGTCTGCGCGGAAGACGCGATCCGCGACCTCGAGCAGGCGCGGTCGCCGCGCTCGTCTCGCCTGGCCGGCCTGCGGAGATTCCGCCGCGCCTGGCGGTTGACGGCGGCGTGCGCGGTCCTCTTCGCGCTCGCGGCCGCGGCGATGGCCCTGTGGACCGGGCGCGGGGCGAGCGGACGCATCCAGGTGGTCGCGCGCAAGACGTCGGTGGTCGGGATCGGCCCCGATGGCCGGACCCTCTGGGAGATCCGGGGGCGGGTGGGCGCCCTCCATCCGGCCCATCTGAGGCCCGGCGAGCCGCAGAGGCTCGTGGGAGTCCTGGTGCCGCCCGGAAGCCGCGACCCGGGCCAGTGGCACGAGCTCTCGGTGGTCGACCCGGCGAGCGGGAAGGTGGTTCGCTCGGTGGAGATTCCCGACGCGGCGCACGCATTTCAAGGCTTCGCGAATCGCTACACGGCCCAGCTCCGCGTAGAGGACCTGGACGGAGACGGGCTCGACGAGGTGCTGGTCAGCTACTTCCACGAGCCCTACTGGCCCTCGTACCTGGTGCTCTACGAGCCCTTGATCGGGCGCTCCCGGATCCTCTTCCTGTCCTCGGGGCATCACCGTGTCCGGGCCGCGGTGGACCTCGACGGAGACGGAGTCAAGGAGCTCGTCCTGCGCGGCATCGACAACCGCATGGGTTTCTCCTCGACCGCGGCGGCTCTCCGGATCGAGCCGCCGGTCAACCACTCCGCGCCCAGCAGAGATCTCGTCACGTCGGCCACCCCGGACACCACGTCCGCCGACGGAGACCGCCGCCGGCCGGCCCTCGTCTGGTACGCCCTCCTGCCGCGCACCGTGAAGGAGAGCGTGGGGAAGATGACGGTCGATCCGGTAGCCCGTACCTTGACCTTCCCGCAGGTCGGAGGCCCGCCCATCGTGCTCGGCTTCGACGGCTTCCGGCTCGGCCTGGCGTCGAGCCTGCCGCCGGGTGAGCGGCAGCGCCTGCGGCGCGTCGCCTACGAGCGCCTGCGCGAAGCCCGGCGTTTGGGGGCGGTGGGCTACGGGGGCGACTCCGTGTCCGAGGCCGTCGCCGCCGGCGACCTCGCTCGGGAGAGCGGGGACCCGGTGCTCGAAGAGTATGTGCGCCGGGCCCAGGGGCAGCTCATGGTGCGCGCCGGGCGGGCCGCCGAGGCCGATGCCCTGTTCACCCGGGTTGCCGCGGGCTCGACCCAGGCGCCCGAGGTGGCGTTCGACGCGGCCCGGGCGTTCTATCTGGCGGGCGAGCTCGAGCGGGCGGTGCGCTGGTACCGCCGGGGCCTGGGCCCCGGAGGGACCGAGAGTCTGGGGCGCGGCAAGTACGAGTCCCTGGAGGGCCTGGTGTTCGCTCTCACCGAGCTCGGCCGGCCCGAGGAGGCGTACAACGAGGTGCGGCGCTACGAGGTGGCCGAGCTCTCCGAGCAGAGCCGCCCGGCAGCCGACTGGCGGGTGCTCGAAGAGTACGTGCGCTGGCGCGAGGGGCGCCGTCCGGAAGCGATCGAGGACCCGGGGGCCGAAAGCCCCGACCTCTTCCGCTACCTACCGTTGGAGTACCAGGCGGCGCGGGGAGCGGCCCCCGGCGACCTCCTGACCCGCCTCCGAAGCGAGCTCGCTCGCTCCTCTGACACCACGGCCATGCTGCTGTCCCTCGAGGCGGTGGAGCTCGAGCGTCTCGGGCGCCATCAGGAGGCGCTCGAGGCCGTACGACGCGCCTATGAGCAAGCGCGCTCCGAGCGCACCCACGAGGTCTACGCGCGGACTTTCTTCTCGCGGATCGAAGCCCGGTACCGCGTGATCGCCGAGGCCGGCCGGGTCCGCTCGGCCAAGACCCGTTCCACCAACTCCCCACCGCTGCTCGTGGCGTCGGCCGGGCGCCACTGAGCCGAGCCCACTCTCGTGTTCCGGGTCGTCGCCGTCTGCCAGGGAGAGGTTCGGAGATTTCCCATTCCCTCCCGCGGCGAGGCCCGGATCGGTGCCGCCCCGGACAACGACATGGTCCTGCCGTTCCCGGGCGTCTCCCGGCATCACGCCCGGCTGGAAGCCGGCCCGGCAGGCGTCGTCCTGGTGGACCAGGAGTCGAAAAACGGGCTGGTGGTCGAGGGGCGCCGACTGGAGGAGGTGACGCTCCAGCCCGGTGACCGGGTGAGCCTGGGCCGGGCGGTCCTGTCGCTGGAAGAGGTCGCCTCGACCGACATCTCCCTCGCCCTCGAGCTCGAGGCGGGCCACCTCCCTCGAGCCGGCGGAGCGGGCGAGGGCGGGTTGGCTCGCGACGAGACGGCTCCGGTCTCGGTGCTTCGCCTGGTCCGGGACCTCGAGGCCCTCGGCCCCTCGCTGTCCCAGGACCGCCGCTCCGCTCTCCTCGCCCGGGTCGCGGCCGAGGTGGGCGCCGCGGCGCTCTGGGTCTTCGCTCCGGTGGAAGGTGACGTGTTCCTGCGCGACGTCGTCGGCACGCTTCCCGAAGCGGGAGAGGCCGAGCGGATCGCGGCGGCGCTGGCTTCTCACCGGGGCCGGGAGCCGCTCGCCCTGGCGTCGGAGTCGGGGTCCTGGACGGTGGTCTGCCCCGACGTCGGCGACGGGGGGCTGGCGGTGGTGGCGGCGTTCCCGAGCTCCCGGGAGACTCCCGACGCCTGGGTGACCGAGCTCCTGAGCTACGTCCGGGAGAAGGTCCGTCTGGCGGAAGGGGCACTACAGGCCGAACGGACGCTCGGAGCGCCGGCGAAGCTGGTGCTCCCGGAAGGGATGGTGGTGGGGGAGTCGCCGGCCATGCGAGGCCTCCTGGCCCACCTGAGCGCCGCCGCCCGGAGCGACCTCCACGTCCTGCTCCTGGGGGAGACTGGAACCGGCAAGGAGCTGGTGGCGCACGCTCTCCATGAATCGAGCCGCGCCGCCTCCGGGCCGTTCGTGGCCATCAGCTGCGCGGCGATCCCGGAGGAGCTCCTGGAGGCCGAGCTCTTCGGGGTCGCGACCCGGGTCGCCGCGGGCGTCGATCCTCGGCCGGGCCGCTTCCGGCAGGCGGCCGGAGGCACCATATTTCTCGACGAGGTGGGTGAGCTCGCGGACGCGCTCCAGGCGAAGCTCTTGCGGGTGCTCCAGGAGCGCGAGGTCCTGCCCCTGGGCGGCGATGGCCCGCTCAAGATCGAGGCCCGGGTGGTGGCCGCCTCGAACCGCAACGTCGACGAACTGGTGCGCGATGGCCGGTTCCGCGCCGACCTCTACTACCGGCTCTCCGGTCTGGAGCTCCACGTGCCGCCCCTGCGCGACCGCTTGGAAGACCTTCCCCGCCTGGTGCTCCAGTTCGCCACCCGGGCGGCGGAGAAGTACGGCAAGGAGATCGCCGGGGTCAGCCGCAAGGCGCTCACCTTGCTGATGGCGTACGACTGGCCGGGCAACGTCCGGGAGCTCGAGAACGCCGTCGAGCGAGCCGTGCTCCTCGCCGACCCGGGCGGGGCCCTGGAGAGCGTCCACTTCGGCTCCGTGCGCTGGGCCGTGGAACGCGGGCTCCGGGGCGAGGAGCCGTTCGAGCGCTACGCCACCAGCGTGCCGCCGGTCGCGGCGGCCGGCGCCCGATCCGAGAGCTCCCCCGAGTCCTTCCGTCCGCTCCAGGAGCGCCTGGACGCGGTCGAGATCCGGGCCTTGCGCGAAGCGCTCACCCTGGCGCGGGGCGACGAGGCCCAGGCCGCCGAGCTGCTCGGCATCAGCCGCAGGAGTCTGCGGACCAAGCTCCAGCGTCTGGGCCTCGAATGACCGCAGGGAGGTGCCGGAGGCAGGGCTCCGGGGCGGTGGCGTCCTGCGGGTGCCTCTGGTAGGCTTGGCGTGGCCGTGGAGCCTTCCGGCCGCTTCCCGAGCCGTCCAAGCCAGGCACCGATGCACGTCGACTCCGTCGCCATCCTCGACTGTGGGGGGCAGTACACCAAGGTCATCGACCGCAAGGTCCGAGAGCTCGGGGTGCGCTCGGAGATCTTCCCGCTGGACGTCGACCCCGAAGCCCTCCGGGAGCTCGACGGGATCATCCTCTCGGGCGGGCCGTCGTCGGTCTGGGGAGACGAGAAGCCGGACTGCGATCCGGGGATCTGGGAGCTGGGCGTTCCGGCCCTGGGCATCTGCTACGGAATGCACCTGCTCGTCGCCCACTTCGGGGGAAGGGTGAGCCCGGCGGAGGGGGGGCGCGAGTACGGCGAGACGGAGATCGAGATCGACCCGGCGAGCCCGCTGTTCGCCGGCCTCGCCGAACGCCAGCGGGTGCTCATGAGCCACGGCGACTCGGTCGAGGAGCTGCCGGCAGGCTTCCGGGTGATCGGCCGCTCGGAGGACGCGGTCGCCGCCATCGCCGACGCGACGCGCGGCCTCTACGGCGTCCAGTTCCACCCGGAGGTCGACCTGACCGACCACGGGCGGGACATGCTCTGGAGCTTTCTCCACCGGGTCTGCGGTCTGGAGGGCAACTACGTCCTCGGCGACCGGATCGAGGCGGCCGTGGCCAAGATCCGCGAGCAGGTGGGGGAGCATCCCTGCCTGGTCCTGGTGTCGGGCGGCGTCGACTCGGCGGTCTCGGCGGCCCTCTTGCTCCAGGCCCTGGGGCCGGAGCGGGTCTACGCCGTGCACGTGGATCACGGCCTGATGCGGAAGGACGAGAGCGACCGGATCTGTGAGGTCCTGGGGGAGCTGGGGCTCACCCACCTGGTGCGGGTCGACGCCAAGGACATGTTCTTCCACGACACGGTCGAGGTCGAAGGGCGGGTCCTGGGCCCGCTCACCACCCTGGTCGAACCCGAGGAGAAGCGGCGCCTGATCGGCGAGATCTTCCTGAAGGCGCTCCGCGAGGCGGCCCTGGGCCTGGACCTCGACTTCGACCAGACCTACTGGGCCCAGGGAACGCTACGGCCCGACCTGATCGAGAGCGGCAACCCGCAGATCTCGGGCTTCGCCCACAAGATCAAGACCCATCACAACGACATCGAGCTGGTGCGCCGGGCGCGCGAGCGCGGCATGGTGGTGGAGACCAACTGGGACTGGCACAAGGACGAGGTGCGGCAGGTCGCCCGGATGTTGGGCCTGCCGGAGGAGATCGCCGGGCGCCAGCCATTCCCCGGTCCGGGTCTGGCGGTACGGCTGATCGCCGACCACGGCGAAGGGGGCGTGACCGCCGAGCAGGCCCGGGCGGTGGCCGAGCGGGTCGCCGAGTGGAGCTCGGCGTACGAGGGCACGGTGGTGCCGGTCCAGACCGTCGGAGTGCAGGGCGACCAGCGGAGCTACCGCTACCTGGCGCTGGTCGCCGGGCCACGGGGCGGCGAGCTCGGGGGCGCCGACTGGGGCGCCCTCACCCGCCTGGGCAACCGCCTGGCCAACCGCTTCGACTTCGTCAACCGCACCGCCTACGTGCTCAACCACCGCGAGCTGCCGCCCGGCCTCGAGCACCATCCGACCTACGTCGGAGACGAGACCGTGGAGCTGCTCCGGGAGCTCGACGCCCGGGTGACCCGCCACCTGACCCTGGGCACCGTCTCACAAGCCTTCGCCGTCCTCCTGCCCATCGGGCGCGAGGGCCGCTGCTCGGTGGCCGTTCGCACCTTCGTCACCGAAGACTTCATGACCGGCCGGCCCGCC
The DNA here is from genome assembly GCA_964539125.1 of uncultured Thermoanaerobaculia bacterium. GTDB lineage: Bacteria > Acidobacteriota > Thermoanaerobaculia > Multivoradales > DATKCC01 > CAVUBL01. Next base: position 6,657 of record CAZIIB010000061.1, read on the forward strand.
CGCGTGGGCGGCGGCCCCGGCGCCGAGGTGCCCCTGCGCGTGGTCGAGGAGCTGCTGGCGGACATCGAGGGAGTCTTCGCCGACCGGATCGACCTGGTGCTCTGGGACGTCACCTCGAAGCCGCCGGCCACCGTGGAGTGGCAATGAGCGACGCCCTGAGCCCCGAGGAGTTCCGCCGCTGGGGCAAGACGCTGGTCGACTGGATCGCCGACTACCGCCAGCGGGTGGAGGAGCTCCCCGTCCTCTCCCGGGTCGAGCCGGGGGAGATCGCGGCGCGGCTCCCGGCCGAGGCGCCGGAGGAGGCGGAGAGCTTCGAGGCGATCCTGGCCGACCTCGACGAGATCGTCCTGCCCGGGATCACCCACTGGCAGTCGCCCAACTTCTTCGCCTACTTCCCGTCGAACGCGTCCTTTCCCTCGATCCTGGGCGAGCTGGCCGCGGCCGGGCTCGCCGTCCAGGGGATGCTGTGGGCCACCAGCCCGGCGTGCACCGAGGTCGAGACCCGGGTGCTCGACTGGCTGGTGACGGCCCTCGGCCTGCCCGCGGCGTTCCGTTCCACGGGCGCCGGCGGTGGGGTGATCCAGGACACGGCATCGAGCGCCACGCTGTGTGCGCTGCTGGCCGCCCGGGAGCGGGCCACCGGCTTCACGGCGGGCCGGGAGGGCGTGCCCGCCAATCTCGTGGCCTACACCTCGACCCAGGCCCACTCCTCGGTGGAGAAGGCGGTGCGCATCGCCGGGCTGGGCACGGAGCGGCTGCGCGCGATCGAGACCGACGATGCCTTCCGCCTGCGTCCGGAGGCGCTGGCCGCCGCCATGGCGGGCGACCGCCGGGAGGGCCGGGTTCCGGCCTTCGTCTGCGCCACGGTGGGCACCACGTCGTCGCTCGCCGTCGATCCGGTGGCCGAGATCGGCGAGCTCTGCCGCGAGCACGGCGCCTGGCTCCACGTCGACGCCGCGATGGCGGGCACGGCGGCGCTCTGCCCCGAGCTCCGGTGGATCCACCGCGGCCTCGAGGCGGCCGACAGCTACTGTTTCAATCCCCACAAGTGGATGTTCACCAACTTCGATTGCGACTGCTTCTGGGTGCGGGATCGCGGCTCCCTGGTGCGCACCCTGTCGATTCTCCCCGAGTACCTCCGCAACCGGGCCACCGAGTCCGGCGAAGTGATCGACTACCGGGACTGGCACATCCCGCTGGGCCGCCGCTTCCGGGCCCTCAAGCTCTGGTTCGTGCTGCGCGCCTTCGGGCTCGAGGGCCTGCGGCGCCAAGTAAGGCGTCACGTCGAGCTGGCGGAGCGCTTCGCTTCCTGGGTGGCGGCGGACGAGCGGTTCGAGCTGGTGGTGCCGCGGAGCCTGAACCTGGTCTGCTTCCGCCTTCGGGGGAGCGACGAGGCGAACGAGGAGCTCCTGGCGCGGCTCAACGCCTCGGGGGCCCTGTACCTCACCCACACGCGCCTCGGCGAGCGCTACACGCTCCGCATGTCGATCGGTCAGACCGGCACCGAGGAGCGCCACGTGGCCGCGGCCTGGGAGCGGATCCGCTCGCTCGCGGGGGAGCTGCCGGCACGAGATTGAGGGCGGGCTGAGCCGCCGGGCCGGAGACGCCGTCCGGTCCCCGCGAACGCCGCTCGCCGTGCGAGTCGCCGTTCGCCGGCGAGTACCTGGTCGAGGACGAGGGGAGTATGCACCGGATCACGACCTGGCTCGAGGACCACCTGGGCGCCGACCGGGTGGTCCTCGCCCTCTCGCTCGCCCGCCTGGGCGACGGGGTGGGCAACAGCATCCTGATCGTCACCCTCCCCCTCTACGTCGCCGAGATCCCCGCGCCCTGGGTGCCCCTCCCCACGCCGGTCCTGGTGGGGATCCTGATCGCGCTCTACGGCTACGTGAACTCGGCGGTGCAGCCCCTCGCCGGGGCGCTCATCGACCGCTTCGGCCGGCGCAAGGCGTTCATCCAGGGCGGGCTCCTCCTCATGGCGGGCTCCACCGCGTCGATCCTGCTGGCCAACACCTTCACCGAGCTGGTCGCGGTGCGCGCAGTGCAGGGCGTCGGGTTCGCGCTGACCCTGCCGGCCTCCCTCACCATCATGAAGGCGGCGACCCGCCGCCAGACCCGAGGAGGCGCGATGGGGGTGTTCACCACCATGCGCATGGTGGGATTTTCGATCGGGCCCCTGGTGGGCGGTTTTCTCCAGTCGCGCTACGGCTTCCCGGCGGCGTTCTACACCGGTGCCGGGTTCATCGTGCTGGGGATGATCGCGGTCCAGATCTGGGTGACCGACCCCGGGAAGGCGTCGGCGGGGAGCGCCCGCTTCAAGCTCTTCGACCGGAGCCTCTTCGACCCGGCCCTCGTCAGCCTGGCGGGCGCCACCTTCGTGATGGCGGCCTCCGTGGCCATGATGTCGGCCCTGGAGAACCAGTTCAACGCCCGTCTCGAGCAGACCGCGTTCGGCTTCGGCGTGGCGTTCAGCGCCCTCACGCTCAGCCGGGTGATCTTCCAGATTCCCCTCGGGTCCCTTTCGGACCACATCGGAAGGAAGCCGGTGGTGATCAGCGGGCTGCTGCTGCTGGCGCCGGCCACCGTGGCCCTGGCCTACGCCGGCTCGACGCTCCAGCTCACCGGGGTGCGCCTGATCCAGGGGCTCGCCACCGCCGCCATCGCGGCACCGGCCTTCGCCTTGGCGGCCGACGTGGCCCGCTCGGGGGGCGAGGGGCGCCAGCTCAGCATCCTGACCATGGGCTTTTCGCTGGGCATCGCCACCGGGCCGCTCCTGGCCGGGGTGCTGGCGGTGGTCGATTTTCACTTCCCGTTCTACATCGGCGCCATCCTGGCCCTGGCGAGCGCCTGGGTGGTGCACCGTTACGTCAGAGAGACGGTCAGATCCACTTCTTCTTCTTGAAGATCAGCAGCATCACCAGGACGATCACCACGGTCACGACCCAGAAGGCGGGGTAGCCGTAGGCCCACTCGAGCTCGGGCATGTTCCAGTGGCTCGCCTTCGGGTCGAAGTTCATGCCGTAGATTCCCGCGAGGAAGGTGAGCGGGATGAAGATCGAGGCGAGCACGGTGAGCACCTTCATCACCTCGTTCATCCGGTTGCTGACGCTCGAGAGGTAGATGTCCAGCAGGCCGGTGACCAGGTCGCGGTAGGTCTCGACCATGTCCAGCACCTGGACCGTGTGGTCGTAGAGATCGCGCAGGAAGATCCGGATCTCCTTGGTCACCAGCGGCGATTCGTAGCGCTCGAACGCGCTCACGACCTCGCGCTGCGGCCAGGTCGCCCGGCGCAGGACCAGGAGGTCCCGCTTCGCGGCGTGGATCAGCCCCACGGTCTCGCGGTCCGGGTCGTCGACCACCTCCTGCCCCAGGTCCTCGAGCCTCTCGCCGAAGTCCTCGAGCACCGGGAAGCAGTGATCGACCAGGCTGTCGAGGAGGGCGTAGGTGAGGTAGTCGGGGCCCATGCGCCGGATCCGGCCCTGGGCCGTCCGGATCCGCTGGCGGACGGGCTCGAAGACGTCCCCAGGGATCTCCTGGAAGGTGAGGACGAAGCCGGAACCGAGGAAGAGCGAGATCTGCTCGCTCTCGAGATGTCCCGCGGAAGAGTGCATCAGCTTCATCACCACGAAGATCAGGTTCTCGTACGGCTCCATCTTCGGGCGCTGTCCGGTGTTGAGGACGTCCTCGAGTGCCAGGGGATGGAGGTCGAACTGTTCGCCCAGGCGCCTCAGGAGCTCCACGTCGTGCAGGCCGACGACGTCGATCCAGAGCACCGGCAGGCCGGCGCGCTTCGCCGCGATCTCGTCGGCGTCGGCCGACCGCCACTCGGCGAGCTGGTCCGGGCCGTACTCGATCACCGAGACGGAGACCTCCTGGACCCGCCGAATCTCCGGAGGGCTCAAGGTGCCGGGGGCGGAGCCGGGCGGGGCGAATCGCTTGCCGAAACGGACCATGGACGTACCTCCTGGATGCAGGCTCGACGGGAACGCGCCCGAGAGAGTATCAATCGGAGCCGCGGGGTAGCGGAGTCCGCGGCTCCGCCGGAGGCGAGTTGACAAACGACGGCCGATCACGGAGCATGACGTCGTACCGTATCCGCGTCGCTCGTTGGCGCGTGCGTCGCGGCGGCTCTGGGAGCTCGGGCGGCTCGAGGGGCCGGGCAGGGTGGGACCTGCCGACTAGGGGTACGCCCAGGAAGGAGGTGATCCAGTGACTAGTGCCAGAACGGATTAGACGGAGGTGGCGTCCCCGTAGCGGAACCTCCACC
>CAZIIB010000062.1:0-10876 GCA_964539125.1 uncultured Thermoanaerobaculia bacterium
CCTTCAGGCGATCGAGCCAGGTCCAGCCGAAGCGCACGTGCTCCACCTCGTCCCGGTGCACCCGGTCGATCACCGCCGCCGTCTTCTCGTCGCCGGCAGAGCGCGCCGCGGCGGCGTAGTCCACCGTGTGGTCCAGGTTGGCGTTCTCGAAGGTGAGCGACATCGCCGAGACGAAATCGGCCGGCGAGCCGATCGCCTCCACCTTGTTCCAGAAATAGCCGCTGACCGGGTAGGCCCCGAAGCGCCCGCCCAGCGCTTCGAGGCGGGCGACGTACATGCGGGTGTGGCGTTGCTCGTCGAGGAGGATGTGGGCCAGGCCGCGCCGGAAGGCCGGCGGGGCCTCGGGGAAGGCGAGGAGGGCCCAGGCGAACAGCTCGGCGGCTTGCAGCTCGTGGTTGGCGAGGGCGTGGACGATCCGCACCCGCTGGTCGGGGTCGGCCATGCCCTCGATCGACGGCACCCGGGCGCGGGCGACCGGCACGATCCGGAGCTCCGGCGGCCGGCCCGGGGCCGAGAGGCGCAGGGCCGGGCCCGGCCGGAGGTCGGTGAGCCGCTCGATCGGCTCATCCGGCGGCGCCAGTTTCTCGGCGAGGCTCTCCGAGGTGGCGACGGTCCGGGCGAGATCGCGGAGCTCCATGGCGTGGGCATGTTACCCGCCGGTTTGCGGGATCCCCCTCGCAGCCCCCCGGTTCCCTTCCCTCCCCAGGGGGAAGGCGACGCCCCCGCCCGCGACGGGAGCGCGCGAGCAGTGCTTCGCTCTGGGATTGGAGCGATCGTGTAGACTCCCCGGCAGATCATGCGCTCGACCTCGATCGACGCCCGGGGGTCCCGGCGGCGGTCGCCGCGTCTCTCGGCCGCCCTGGCGCTGGCCCTCGTCGCCGCCCTCGGGCCCGGAGCCCTCTGGGTCCGGGCCCAGAAGCGCCCGGTGCGCACCGCGAATCGGACGGGCGCCACCGCCCGGCCGATCCTCCTCGTCCCACCGCAGCGCTCCGCGGGGCGCGTGCGGGTGGACACCATCTCCACCTCGACGGACATCGACCGGGTGGTCTTCTTCGTCGACGACCGCGAGGCGGCCGACGACGGCTACTGGCCGTTCTCCGTGCGCCTGGATCTGCCCGCCGGCGACGCGCCGCACACCCTGCGGGCGGTGGCCTACGGCGTGGACGGCCGATCCCTGGGCGAGGACTCCCTCATCCTCGATCCGCGGCGCCGCGGCTTCGGCGTGACCATCGACCGGGTGACGCCACGCCCCGACGAGGCGGCCTTCGACGTGGAGGTGGCGGTTTCGGTGCCCCCGGGGGAGACCCTCGACCGGCTCGAGCTCTTCCGCAACCAGACCCGGATCGCCCGCCTGGGCGAGCCGCCCTTCCAGGTCCGGGTCCCGGCCCCGGACCCCGGCCCCGAGGACTACCTGCGGGCGGTCGCCTACCTCGGCGACGGCAGCAGCCTCGAGGACGCCCGCCCGCTCGTCGGCCAGGGCACCGCGAGCCACCTGGACGTCAACCTGGTGGAGCTGTTCGCCGTCGCCACCGACCGCCGCGGGCACCCCGTCGGCGGCCTGGGGGCCTCGGACTTCGCGATCCGGCTGGGGGGCCGCGATCTCGCCATCGATCGCTTCCGCCAGGCCCAGCAGGTCCCGCTCCGGCTCGGCCTCCTGGTCGACTCCTCGGTCAGCATGACGCCGGTCATGGATGAGACCAAGGAGGCCGCCGAGCAGTTTCTCGAGGAGACGCTGGTCGCCGGCGACCGGGCCTTCCTGGTGGACGTGGACACCGCGCCGCGGCTGGCTCACGGTCTCACCGCCGAGCCTTCGGAGCTGGCGAGCGCCTTCGACGAGCTCGAGGCCGGCGGCGAGACGGCGCTCTGGGACTCGATCGTCTTCGCCACCCTCGAGCTCGAGCGTCAGGTCGGCCGCCGCGCCCTGGTGGTGCTCACCGACGGCCAGGACTCGAGCAGCCATCTCGACGCCGGCCAGGCGGCGCGTTACGCCCGGCGGGCCGGGGTGCCGGTCTACGTCCTCTCCCTCGCCGGCCTGGCCAGCGAGCAGACCAACTTCCAGCCGGCCCTGCGGCTGGCGAGCGTCGCCCGGCAGACCGGCGGGCGCATCTTCCGGATCCAGAGCCAGGACGAGCTGGGCCGGGCCTACGCCGAGATCGACCAGGAGCTGCGCAACCAGTACGTCCTGAGCGTCGCCCTGGACCGAGTCCTCAGCGAAGACGAGCTGGCGAATCTACAGGTAGCGCCGACGACCCGAGGCCTGGAGGTCCGCACCGCGAGAAGTCAGTAGACTCGAGCCCTCTTCACCTAGAACTCGAAAGGAGTATGCTCTCCCCCCCCGCTGCACGAGGAGAGACTCATGGCGCGCACGGTGCTCGGGCCGCTTCGTCCGGGAATATCGTGGCGTGCCGATGGGAGCGTCTACAGCTTGGGCTCGGGGGGCGGACACACAACCTGGAGGCGACCATGAGCGATCGAGAAACTCGCACTCTCCATTTCGACCTCGGCTTCGTTCCGGCCGATCGGCCGCTGACGCTCAAGGTCGGTACCCGTCGCCATCCTCTGCTCGCCCATACTCCCGAGAGCCTGAACCGAGCCCGGCAGGCCAACCGCGCCCTGGCGCTGCTTCCCGACGAGCGGGTCAGCCACTACGTCGAGGACGTCGACCTTCCCGGTGAGCTGGCCCAGCTCCTCATGGTGACCGCGCCATCGGCGGTCGAAGAGGCGACGCTCGACACCCTGGTGCTGTGCTGTCTTCACGTCCCGCAAGCGGCCCGCCACGCCGTCCTCGAGCGCAAGCGCCAGGAGGGGCACCCGACCTGGACCCGCTGCCACCCCAAGCTGGCTCTCGCCGGGGTCGAGGTCAGCGCCGCCGACGACCACGGCGCGATCATCGACGTCCACGACTGGAAGACGGCCTACGACGCCGGGGTCAGCATCGTCTTCCACCACGCCGAGCTGGTGAACATCGGTGCCAACACCGCTGCCGGGGTCCAGGGCATCATCGAGTTTTCGAACGGCATCTCCGACCTGGCCACCCAGATCCTCGCCCAGGCCAAGGCGCACCAGCAGGACCCGAGCCACCCGAACTGGGTCGTCGAGGAGCCCTACCTCGGCACCGACATGAAGCCGATCAAGGGCTCGGCCCGCTACGCCTGGACCGCCGACACCAAGCAGTGGATGCGCGGGCCGATGATGGACAGCCTGACCCAGGCGAAGAACGAGGCGGCGCTCGAGTCCAGCCCCACCAACGCCGGCGTGTGGACGGTCCAGGACGGCACCACCTCGGTCTCGGCTCCCAGCTCGCCGGCTCGGACGAGCGCCGCGCAGGAGGTGGAGGGCGCCGGCGCCGGCTACTGGACCCTCGACTCGCTGACCCCCAAGCACGGGTTCTCGAACCAGGGCGGTGTGCAGCTCACCCGGAACGATTTCCACACCGCGTTCCTCAACACCTGGGTGCGCTGGCTGGGAATCTACGCCGAGTTCCTCGGCCAGGACGGCGAGGTGGTCAAGCCGGCGAAGTGGACGACCAAGGTTCCCGGCGGCCTGGCCGGAACCTACGACTCCGACACCAAGAAGTACCTGGCGATCGTCTCGTCGACCAACACCATCCTCGCCATCCCGGTGGGCAACACTCCGACCGACGTCGACTTCCAGTGGCCGTCCAACGCCGCCGGTGTACGCCTGCTCTCTGGCGGCATCGGCCGCACCGGGGGGATCGAAGGCGCCGACGGCCAGTACCACGGGAGCTGGGACACCCAGGTCTGCCTGCCGGGCGCGATCATGACCGGCATCTTCAACTTCGGCATCCCGGTGGTCTGCCTGATCGCCGGAGCTGCAGTGTCAGAGGCTGTGGTCAACAAGCTGGCGGCGGCCATCTTCTCGACCGTCCTCGACGTCGCCACCGCGATCGTGAACGGCCCGGTGTCGGGAGCGCTCCAGGGCGGCAACACCCTGACCGTGCTCACCGCCTTCGCCGACCTGATTCCGCGCCTGTTGCTCGACATCACCGAGCTGGCGGTCTTCCTCGACGCCAAGATCGCCCAGGGTGCGGCCGAAGAGGCGACGCCGATCTTCGGCTGGATCGCCGCCGCGGTGTCGATCCTCTCGGACGTGGCGCTGCTCGCTCAGACCACCGCTGAAGTGGCGCTGTCGCCGGCGGTGTTCGAGTACGTCGCCACCCGCGCCATCGACGCCGAGTGGACGCTCCAGCCCGATCCGAACCACCAGGACACCTGGCCGCGCGAGGCCGACCACTACGTCGTGACCGCCACCTTCAAGGACGGCACCACGCGCAAGGCCGAGGCCGGTCTCGGAGCACCGCCGCAGACCGGGCCCCGAACCGTGCGCTTCAGCCAGGAGGGCGAGAACCGCCTGCCGTACGGCGGCGAGGTGCGGTTCTCGGCCAAGTTCTACTCCAAGACCGGCTGGGTGTGCGGCTCGGCGGATTCCGATTTCATGTCCGCCGCGATCCAGGGCAACCTGCTCAAGGTGCCGACGATGGCGATCAAGGAGCGCGTCGTGCCGCTCAACGCGACGACCGTCTACGAGTACTCCAACAGCCTGGCCTGGGACGCGAGCAAGAAGGGCCGGGTGTGGTCGAACGCCGACGGCAAGCCCACCGCCACGCGCAAGGATCTGAGCTCGAGCCCGGTGGGCGACAACCTGGCCGACCTGCTGGGCATCACCCTGAGCCAGCAGACCAGCCAGCTCGGTTACACCTGGGAGGCCTCGGGCCAGGACCTGCCCCAGTGCGGCTCCGGCTCCGGCCCCGACAGCGGCCAGCTCTACGCCTTCCAGTCCATCGACGTGCGCACCGACCCGGATTCGTCGCTCAAATTCGTCCCTTGCGGATTCACCGCCGCGCCTCAGCTCGCCTTCGATCTGAGGGGACCGAAGGACGGCATCGGCAACAACTTCTACTTCGACCCGCGCCACCAGGGCTACCACCTGCGCCGGGTCGTCCTCGACGGCAAGGCCGGCGACTTCGACCTCTCGTCGAACAAGAGCTGGGGGCGGTTCAACGAGCCGATCCAGCGATTGATCGTCCACCCGGCCGGCTATGCGGTGGGGATCAACTCGGACAACAACAAGGTCGAGGTACTGCGCATCCCGAGCCAGCCCACCAGCGACGCCGACGCGCCGCTGGCCAACCTCTACAGCGGCTTCGGCAGCCGACAGGGGCTGGTCCACCGGCCGGTGGGGCTGGCTCCGCTGCCGGGCGCCGGCTTCGCGGTGCTCGAGCAGAACAGCCGCTCGCTCAAGTCGCCGGCGCGGGTCCAGGCCTTCGACTTCCAGGGCAACCCGGTGAAGCGCTTCGGCGGCAAGGCCTTCTTCAAGCTCAGCGATCCGGGCCAGGACGTGACCTATCTCGACCTGGCGATCGAGTCGAAGGGCTACATCTACGTCCTGCGCTACTTCAACCAGGGCGACCAGCCCGACGACTACCAGGTGGTGATCTATACGCCGAGCGGCGGTCTGCTGACCCAGACCCCGGCGATCTCGGCCGGCCGACTGACGGTCGACATCTGGCGAACGCTCTTCACCCTGGACTACCAGAAGATGAAGAAACCGGCCGGTGCCCGCACCGAGCCCACGGTCAGCGTCTGGCTGCCCTCGACGCCGTCATGAGCCTGCAAGCACTGAGCGTCGCCGTCTCGACCGCGGGTCTCGATACCTTCTTCTCGAACGTGGTCGCGGGCGAGCTCACCGCCGCCCTGGCCAAGCTCGAGCCCCCGGACGCCAAGATCTCGGTCCCGGCCTTCAAGGTCGGCGTGGGCGTCCCCGGCGAGGCGTGGTGCTACCGCGACATCGAGATCGAGCTGACGTCCGGCAGCCTGGACGGCTTCAGGGCCGCCTACAAGTCGATGACGCAGCGCGCCGGCGGGGTGTTCCGACTCACCCTGGGGAGCCCTGCGTTCACCGTCAGCTACGACTGGCAGGAGAGCTACCAGCGAGGCAGCCAGGGCAAGTACCAGGGCTACTGCACGGATTTCAGCCCGAACCGCCACGAGTACCCGTACAGCGTTCGCTTCACCAAGCTCATCATCACCGTCGACTTGCAGCTTGCGTACGACGGTTCACGCTGGAACCTGGGGGTCGTCGGCGCCACGACCGATCCGGGCACGCCCGATCCATCCATCCCCAGCCGCAGCATCGTCAACCTGGAGCAATTCTCGGCCTGTGCCGGGAGCCATATCTCGGAGAAGACCAAGGGGGCGGTCGAGGCCATCGACTTCCGCACCCCGATCCTGAAGATCCTCCACGCGCTGGCCTACAGCATCCCGCGGACCGGACACTTGACCCCGGAGATCACCTTCGACTTCGGTACCGGCCCGAGCGGCCTCGCCTTCCCGGGCGACCAGGGGCTGCAGGTCGGGATCACCGGGCAGGTCACCTACGAGGGCAAGCCGTACCCGGGTGGATCGCCGCCGCAAGTTCCGCTGCCCGCCGTGCCGACGACCCGGCACCTTGCCTACTACGCCGCGGCCTACGAGTTCGACTCCCTGTTCTGGGCCTTCTTCGAGCAGGGGCTGCTCGCCACCAAGGTCATCCCCGGCGATCTCCCCGACCCCTCCGCCCTCTACACCAACTCCTACAAGAACACCGCGCTGCAGGGGCTCCCCGAGAAGTATCCGAACCTCACCATGACCGCGGACGTCTCCGCTACCGCGGCGCCCACGGTGTCGTTCCAGACGGTCTACGACCTGAGCGACGCGGCCCTGGCCGCGCTGAAGAGCACCCTGCCGGCCGACGTGTACGCCAAGCTCGAGGGGCTCGCCCGCCAGTACTTCCTCGACGAGACCAGCTTCTCGACCGGCCTGGTCAACGTGCTCGGGCAAAGCGCCGCCGACCAATGGAAGGCGACGATCGAGAGCGCCGCCCGGAGCACCGTCACGGTGGTCGAGCACCAGGACCAGGTGACCCTCAACGTCCTCGAGTCCGGGACCACCATCCCGGTGCTGACCTTCTCGGTGACGCAGAAGGACGTGCTGTCGGACCTCGCACTCGGCATCTCGAAGTCCGGCACCACACAGACGCTGCAGTTCGGTTTCCAGATCGTGCCGCCGAGCGTCGAGACCCGGCTCGTCTCGTCCACCATTCCTTCGATCACCACCAACGACTTCGGTTTCGTGTGGACCCTGGTGCTCGAGCCGGAGTACGCCCGCGAGGTGGCTCAGATGGGCGAGCAGGGGATCGCCCTGCCGCGCATCCCCGAGTTTGCCTTCCTCTTCGACGAAGCGCAGATCGCGATCGAGGCTGCCGACGGCGGCTATGTCTCGGTACTGACCGACGTCGAGTACAAGCCGTCGGCGGCCGACACCGCGGCACCTGCGACCTGAACCCAAGGAGGCTCCAGCCATGGCGTTGCAAGGACTGACCGTAGCTCTCTCGGAAAGCGGCATCGAGGCCTTCGCCGAGGATCTGGTCGCCGACCAGATCGCCAGCCAGCTCGCCAAGCTCACACCCCCCGACAACTCGTTCCCGGTCAAGGACTTCTCCGTCCCGGACGGCAACGGGAGTCTCAACTACGAAGACATCGAGATCACCCTGTCCCAGGGCAGCCTGTCGGGCTTCGCCCCGACCTACAAGTCGATCACCCAGGGCGCCGGCGGCACCTTCAGCCTCACCATGGAGGCCAAGTCGTTCACGGTGAGCTACAACTGGAACGAGGTCTACAAGGACTTTGTCTGCACCACCGCCTGCTTCCCGTCCGAGAAGCACGACAAGAACTACGGCTACAAGGTCTCCTTCGACAGCCTGGTGATCACCGTCGGGTTGCGGCTCTCCTACACGAAGAGTGTCTGGGACCTCGAGGTCACCGGCGTGACCAGCCAGCCCAGCGCTCCGCACGCCAGCATTCCGCACGACAGCATCCTCAACAACCAGGAGGTCTCCGGCTGCTTCCAGACTCGCATCAGCAAACAGACCAAGGACGCGGTGTCGACCATCGACTTCGAAACCCCGATCAAGAAGCTCGTCGGCGACCTCGGGGTGCAGATCCCCTCGACCGGCAAGCTGACCCAGGACATCGACTTCGACTTCGGCACCGGCCCGAGCGGCCTGAGCTTCCCGGGCGACAAGGGGATGCAAGTAGGCGTGACCGGCGAGGTCACCTACGAGGGCAAGGCGTACTCCGGTGGCACCCCGCCGCAGCTCCCGCTACCCGCCGTCCCCACCACCAAGCACCTCTCCTACTATGCCGCGGCCTACGAGTTCGATGCCCTGTTCTGGGCCTTCTACCAGGAGGGGCTGCTCCAGGAGCTCATCACACCGGGCGATCTGCCGGACCCCAGCCCGCTCTATACCAACACCTACAAGAACACGCCGCTGCAAGGGCTCTACACCGTGTATCCGAACCACACGATGACCGCCTTCATCAACGCAGCGGCGGCGCCCACGGTGTCGTTCCAGACGGTGTACGACCTGACGACGGCGGTTCTCGACCGGCTCAAGAGCACCCTGCCGGGCGACGTCTTCGACAAGCTCCAGGGGCTCGCGAACCAGTACTTCCTGTCCGAGGCGAGCTTCTTCACCCACTTGGTCAACGCCCTCGGCAAGAGCGACGCCAATCAATGGAAGGCGACGATCGAGAACGCCGCGAAGGGCACCGCCACGGTGGTCAGCCACCAGAATCGGGTGACGCTCAACGTGCAGCAGGCCGGCAAGGCCATCCCCGTGCTGGCGTTCTCGGTGACCCAGCAGGACGTGCTGTCGAACCTCGCACTGGGCATCTCCAAGGCTGGCACGACGCAGACCCTGCAGTTCGGGTTCCAGATCGTGCCCGCCAGCGTCGACACCAAGCTGATCTCGACCAGCATCCCCTCGATCACCACCAACAACTTCGGCTACATCTGGAGCTTCGTCCTCGAGCCGGAGTTCGCCGACGAGGTGGCTCTGATGGGCAGGCAGGGGATCGCCCTGCCCCGGATCCCCGATTTCGCCTTCCTCTTCTCGGAAGCCGAGATCTCGATCGAGGCCGCCGACGGCGGCTACGTCTCGGTGCTGACCGACTTCCAGTACAAGCCCACGTCCGTCATCTGAAAGGCCGGTCCATGTCCGCCCCTCAGAGCCCCCTGCGGTTCGCCGGCAAGGTCACCCTGGGCTCCACCAACGCCACGGGCGAGCGGCGGTACCTGACAGCCGGCGTGAACCGGGGACTGACCTTCCCCTGGATGGAGGCCCGGCAGGCCACCGACCGCGAGCGGGCGATCCTCTACACCGGCGACGACGGCAATCTGCGAATCGAGATGGACGACCAGACCTACCTCTGCTTGCTGTCGGATCTCGGCCTGGTCATCAGCACGTTTGCGCAGGCCGAAGCCCAGCCGTTGCGCTGGGTGCCTCCCGGAGCCGGGCTGAGCGGTGACGCCGGGCTCGAGATCTGGGACCCGGTAGCGAAGAAGTTCAAGGCGATCCGCTACTCGGTGAACGTGCGGCTGCCCTACCTGGTGGTGGACCTCGATGCAGCCCAGAATCAGGCTCCCGTGACCCTCACCACCTTCGCCCGGACGCAGATCACCCCCGGCCTCGCCGAGATCCAGCAGGCCAAGTCGGCTCGGGACGCCGACCTGCGCAAGGTCGATCTCACCGGTGCCGACCTCTCCGGTGTGGACTTCACCGGCGCCGACTTCAGCGGAGCGACCCTCGACGGCACCGACCTCCGCGACGCCACGCTCACCCAGGCCGTCTTCGACGGCGCCAGCTTCCGCGGCACCGACCTCCGCGGCGCCACGCTCGACGGCGCCCACCTCGCCGGCACCGACCTCTCCAAGGCGATCTTCGACAGCAAGGTCTCGGCGCGGAAGGCCGACTTCACCGGCGCCATCTTGGTGGGAGTCTCGATGGCAGCGGCGGTGGGAATCACCGGCGCCGATCTCACCGGCGCGATCTTCGTCGGCGCCGAGCTCGCCTACGCCGACCTGACCGGCGCCGTCCTGCGTTCGGCCCAACTGCTGCGCGCCAACCTCACCGGAGCGATCCTCGGCGGCGTCGACTTCACCGGGGCGCAGCTCGGCGGGCTCGACCGGTCACTGGCCGCCAGCCTGCCGTTCACCTACCTGGCCAACGCCGTCTTCTCGCAAGCCAACTTGTTCGGAGTGTCGTTCGCCTACGCCTCGCTGTTCGGCGCCTCGGTCAGCATCAACGACACCAGCACGCTCGAGCAAGCCGACTTCTCGAACGCCTACCTCGCCGGCATCGATCTCTCCGGAGCGGTGTTGTCGGGCTCGCGGTTCGATGGTGCCTGCCTGGTCAACGTGAGCTTCGTCGGGGCGGATCTGACGGCGACGCTCAAGGGCAGCATCCGCACCTCGCTGGCCGGTGCGGTCCTCTACGGCGCGAAGTTCCAGGGCTCCAAGCTCGACGGTGCCGACCTTTCGGGCGCCGCGGTGGCCTTCGATCGCGGCTTCCTCCCGGTGCGCTACTGCGGCACGAACGGCAAGCCGTTCCCCAGCCCGCCCGACACGCAGCCGACGGCGCACCGGGCAACGATCGGCATCGACCAGACGACCCTGGGACCGAGCACCATCTGTCCCAACGGCCTGCAATGGGGCAAGCGTGGATCGCAAACCCTGGAAGAGATGCTCACCATCCCCAACCCTCCCGGCGAGTGGTATCCGAGCGCCTGCCGGCCGAGCCAGGTGGCGGCGGAGAGAGGCCGCGAGGGTTTGGAGCCGTCATACCGGATGCGGTAGAGCTCGCCCCCCCGCGGGCTAGGCTACCCCCTACGCCCAAACGAGCTACGAATGCCCCAGCACCGGATGCGGCACGTACGGCTCCTCGAGCCGCGCCATCTCCGCCTCCTCGAGCTCCATCCCCACCGCCCGGACCGCCGCCTCCAGGTGCTCGAGCTTCGTCGCCCCGACGATGGGCGCCG
>CAZIIB010000063.1:0-10871 GCA_964539125.1 uncultured Thermoanaerobaculia bacterium
AGAGATCGCCGAGCGCCACGGCGCCGGCCTGAAGGTGGTCGAGGTGCCGCCCGGCCCGCCGGTCCTCTCGACCCTGGTGGCGGAGGTCTACGGCCCGACCCCCGAGGCGCGCCGCGCTCTGGCCCGCCGGATCAAAGGACTCTTCGAGGAGACTCCGGGGGTGGTCGACGTCGACTGGATGGTCGAGGCGCCGCAGCCGAAGATGGAGCTGCGGGTGGACCGGGAGAAGGCGGCCCTCCACGGCGTGCCGGCGGCGCGGGTCGTCGAGACCCTGACCTACGCCTTCGGCAACCGGTCGGTGGGCCTGCTCCACGCTCCCGAGGCGGCCGAGCCGGTGCCCATCGTGCTCGAGCTGCCGCGCGCCCAGCGCTCCGATCTCGACTCGCTCCTCGCCCTGCGCGTGGCCTCCCGAAGCGGCGCCCTGGTCCCGCTCGGCGAGCTGGTCCGGGTGGAGCAGACCACCCAGCCGGCGTCGCGCTACCGCAAGAACCTGCGGCCGGTGGTCTACGTCACCGGCGAGGTCGCGGGAGCGATCGAGAGCCCGGTCTACGCCATCCTCGATCTCGCCGATCGGGTCAAGGCGCTGAACCCGGCGACGGCGACCGGTGGCGCCGTAGCTCAGGGGGCCCCGCCGATCCTCCAGCTCTACACCCACCAGCCCCTCTCGGAGGAGCGCCCGGCGCTCAAGTGGGACGGTGAGTGGCACATCACCTACGAGGTCTTCCGGGACCTGGGCTCGGCCTTCGCCATCGTCCTGGTGCTCATCTACGTCCTGCTGATCGGCTGGTTCGGCTCGTTCAAGACTCCGCTGGTGATGATGATCGCCATCCCCCTCTCCTTGGTGGGGATCGTGCCCGGCCACCTGCTGCTGGGAGCCTTCTTCACCGCCACGTCGATGATCGGGTTCATCGCACTGGCCGGCATCATGGTGCGCAACTCGGTGCTGCTGATCGACTTCGTGGAGCTCGCTCTCTCCCGGGGGCGGAGCCTCGAGCAGGCGCTCCTCGAGGCCGGCGCGGTGCGGCTGCGGCCGATCCTGCTCACCGCGGGCACGGTCTTCGTGGGCGCCTTCGTCATCCTCTTCGACCCGATCTTCCAGGGCCTCGCCATCTCGCTGATCTTCGGGACCTTCGCCTCGACCGTGCTGACGCTGGTCGTGGTGCCCCTCGCCTACTACCTGCTGGAGCGGAAGCACCACGCGCGCGGCGGAGGCGGCAAGACCGAGGACGCCGAGATGGACACCACGCGGCCCGCCATCGCAGGAGACCTCCATGACTGATCAGACCATGCTCATGATCCTGTGCGCCGAGGAGCGGGTCGAGGAGCTGATCGGGTTTCTCGACCGCTACGACGTGGGTGGGTTCACCGAGCTCCAGGGCCTCCAGGGCGCCGGCTCGACCGGCAAGCACCTGGGGACCCGGGCGTTTCCGGGCACCGTCTCCATGCTCCTCACGGTGGGGGCGGCGGCGGAGATCGCGCGCCTCACCGCGGGGCTCGAGGAGTTCGCCAAGGGCTGCCGTCCGGGCCAAGGGCTGCGCGTCTTCGCCATTCACGCCTCGCAGGTCGTGTAGCCGCGCTGGCGAGCGGGGCGGCGGCGATCGGGCCGCTCGGGGACGATCCGCGCCGCGGCGGTGTAGTCTTGCGTCCCGATCGCCATGCGTCTCACCCGTATCCTCGGCCCGGTCCTGGGCGTCGTGCTGTTCGTGGGGGCGCTCTGGATCCTGCGCAGGGAGCTGGGGGCCTACCACTACGCGGACATCGCCCGGGCGATCCGCGAGCTGGCACCGGTCCAGCTCGCGGCGGCCCTCGTCCTGACGGTCGTGGGCTATAGCCTGCTGGTCGGCTACGACCTGCTCGGGCTGGGCTATGCCGGCCACCGGCTGCCGGTGGGCCGGGTGGCGGTGGCGGCGTTCACCGGCTACGCGTTCAGCAACTCCTTCGGCAATCCCCTCGTCACGGGTGCGCCGATCCGGTACCGGTTCTACTCGGCCTCGGGCCTCTCGACCTTCGACATCGCCCGCGTGGTCGGGTTCTCCTTCGTCACGTTCTGGTCCGGCTTCCTGACCCTGGGCGGGATCCTGTTCCTGCTCAAGCCCCTGACGATCCCCTCCGGGCTCCACTTCCATCTCTCCTCGGCGCGGCCGCTGGGCGTCCTGCTGCTCGCGATCGAGCTCTCCTACCTGACCGCGTCGGCGCTCTGGCGGCGCCCATTGCGCATCGGCTCGTGGGAGGCGGCTCTGCCCGGCCTACGCTTCGCCTCCGCCCAGGCGATCCTCGCCTCGCTCGACTGGGCGGCGGCCGGCTCGGTGCTCTACGTCCTGCTGCCGGCGTCGGGCCGCCCGCCCTGGCTCGAGTTCCTGGGGATCTTCCTGTTCGCCCAGATCGCCGGCGTCCTGAGCCAGGTGCCGGGCGGTCTCGGCGTATTCGAGACGGTCGTGGTGCTCCTCCTGGGGGATCGGGTTCCGGCCTCGGCGATCGCCGGCTCGCTCCTGGTCTATCGGGCCTTCTATTACCTGCTCCCCCTGGTCCTGGGTACGGTCACCCTGGCGGTTTCCGAGATCGCCGAGCGCCGCCACCTGCTGAGCCGCGCCGCCCAGCTGACCGGCAAGTGGGTCTCGCCGCTGGTTCCCGATGCCCTGGCCTTCACCACCTTCCTGGGGGGCGTGGTGCTCCTGGCCTCGGGGGCCACGCCCAGCCTGCACAGCCGGATGGCCTGGCTCAACGACGTCCTCCCCCTGCCGCTGGTCGAGCTGTCGCACTTCGTGGGCAGTCTCGTCGGGGTCGGCCTGCTGTTCCTCGCCTGGGGGCTCCAACGCCGGCTCGACGCCGCCTACCACCTGTCGGTCCTCCTCCTGGCGACCGGGATCGTCGTCTCGCTCCTGAAAGGGCTCGACTACGAGGAGGCGATCGCCCTGTCGGTGATGCTCGTCCTGCTGGTCTCGGCCCGGGAGCACTTCTACCGCAAGGCCTCGCTGGGCCACGACCTGCCCGGCGCCCGCTGGTTCGTCGCGATGGGGGTGGTGGTCCTCGCCTCGGTCTGGCTCGGTGCCTTCGCCTTCAAGCACGTCGAATACTCGGACCAGCTCTGGTGGCGCTTCAGCATCCACGGCGATGCGCCGCGCTTCCTCCGCGCCTCGGTCGGCGCGGTGGTCCTGACCCTGGTGCTGGCGTTGACCCGCCTGATGCGCGCGGCCCGTCCCGAGCCCCCGACGCTGAGCCCGGAGCTCCGCCGGCGGGTGGAGGTCATCGTCGAGGTCTCGCCCCGGACCGAGGCCCGCCTGGCGTACCTGGACGACAAGTCGTTCCTCCTCGCCGAGTCGACGGACGCCTTCATCATGTACGCCGTCCAGGGCTCGAGCTGGATCGCCATGGGCGATCCGGTGGGACCCGAGAGGGACTGGGCGGACCTGATCTGGCGCTTCCGGGAGCTCGCGGACCAGCACGGGGGCCGGCCGATCTTCTACCAGGTCGGCCCGGAGAACCTGCCGGTGTACGTGGAGGCCGGCCTGACCCTTCTCAAGCTGGGCGAGGAGGCTCTGGTGCCGCTGGCGGAGTTCACCCTGGAGGGCAGGGAGCGCAAGAAGCTCCGCTACGTCCATCGGAAGCTCGCCGCCGAGGGGTTCGTCTTCGAGATCGTGCCGCCGGCGGGCGTGCCGGAGCTCCTGCCCGAGCTCTCCGAGGTCTCGGAGCGCTGGCTGGCGGAGAAGGGCGTGCGCGAGAAGCGCTTCTCCCTGGGACGCTTCGAGCCGGAGTACCTCGCCCGGCTGCCGGTGGCGCTCGTGCGCCGGGAAGGGAAGCTGCACGCCTTCGCCAACCTGTGGCCGGGAGCCGGCATGGAAGAGGTCTCGGTGGACCTCATGCGCCACGTGCCCGAGGCGCCCGCGGGAGTCATGGACTTCCTCTTCATCGAGCTGCTGCTCTGGGGGCGGGCAGAGGGCTACCACTTCTTCAACCTGGGGATGGCCCCGCTCTCGGGACTCCAGGCGCATCCCCTGGCGCCGGTGTGGAACCGTCTGGGCGCTTTTCTCTTCAGCCACGGAGAGCCCTTCTACAATTTCCAGGGCCTGCGCCACTACAAGGAGAAGTTCGATCCCACCTGGCGGCCGCGCTACCTGGCCTCACCCGGTGGCCTCACCCTGCCCCGGGCTCTCGCCGACATCACCGCCCTAGTCTCGGGGGGGTTGACCGGCGTCCTCGGGAAGTGACTCGCTAGGCGCCTGGGCCTCGACGTCGGGGGCCTGACTCAGGAGGGCAGGGTACCCGAGAGCCACGGCCCGGCAACGGTTTCGCCCCTCCCGCTTGGCCCGGTAGAGGGCCTCGTCAGCCGCGGCGACCAGCCGCTCGGCGACGCGCACCGGATCGGCCTCGCCGCTCGGCCCCGGATAGTGGGTCGCCGCCCCGACGCTCACGGTGAGCGGCAGGCGGGCGGCGAGCCTCTCGGCGACCGCCTGGCGCAAGGTCTCGGCCAGCACCATCGCCCCTTCCTCCTCGGTGTCGGGGAGCAGGACCACGAACTCCTCCCCTCCGTAGCGCGCCACGACGTCCGAGGTCCGGATGGTCTTGACCAGGAGGTTGGCCAGCTTGACCAGGAGCTCGTCGCCCGTCGGATGCCCGAAGCGGTCGTTGACGCGCTTGAAGTGGTCGAGGTCGAGGAAGAGCAGGGAGACGGCGGAGCCGGAACGGGCGGCGCGGCGCAGCTCGACCACCAGGCGGGCCTCGAACTCGCGCCGGTTGCTCATGCCGGTCAGGGGATCGGTGGCGGCGATCTCGCGGAGCGCGAGGTTCGCCTCCTGGAGCCGCCGGTTGGCCTCCTCGAGGTGCCGTGCGAGCTCGCGGACCCGTTCCTCGGAGCGCTTGCGCTCGGTGATGTCTCGCGAGCTCGTCTGGACCTCGGGCTCCCGCGCATCCTCGCCCGGCGCGACCAGCCGGCCGGAGCTCTCGAACCAGAGATAGGCGCCGTCCTTGCGCCGAATCCGATAGGCCAGGACGTAGACGGACGGGTCGCGGAGGGTCGAGAGATGGGTGGCTCGGACGGCGGGCAGGTCCTCCGGGTGCACGAAATCGAAGATCGACCGGCCCACGAGCTCCTCGGGCTCGTAGCCGAGCAGCCGGCGACAGGCCGGCGAGGCATAGACGCAGGTACCGTCGACGCGGTGGCGCGAGATCAGGTCGCTCGACGTCTCGGCGAGCGTCCGGAAACCCTCCTCGGAGCGCCGGAGAAGGCGCTCCATCCGCTTTTGCGCGTCGAGGTCGAGGATCTGGGCGATGAAGAGCCGCGGCGAGCCCGAGGCCGGGTCGCGGACCGCCGAAACCGTGAGCTGGGCCCAGATCGGCTTCCCCGACCGGTGCACATACCGCTTTTCGGTGGTGCACGAGTCGATCTCGCCGCTGTGCAGGCTGCGCAGGAGGTCGAGGCTGCGCTGGCGGTCGTCGGGGTGGGTGACGGCGGAGAAGTCCCGTTGGAGGACTTCGGATTCCGAGAGGCCGAGAAAGTCGCAGAACGCGCGATTGACCCGCAGGAAGCGCCCCTCGGGGTCGAGCAGGCACATTCCGACCGTCGCGTGCGCGCAGGCCGCTTCGAACAACTGATCGCGGTCGATCGAGGGCTTGATCACCACCGCCGTGCCGTCTCCCGCCAGGGCTCAACCTGTTTTACGATAGCCGGGCGGGGCCGATCCCGCGCCACCCGAACGGGGAGTGGACGCAACCGGAGCAGAAGGAGGTCGTGATGAGCCACCGAGGTCCGAGCGGAGCGGGAGGCGCTGCGGGAGTGGTCAAGGCGGCGGCGGAAGTCGAGCGGACGCGAGTCGAGGCGGGGACGGCCACCGAGGTCCAGGTGCTGATCGACGAGCGCGATGGCGCGTCCGGCTTCCGGATGCGCCGCTTCATCATGGGTGCCGGTGGCGGAATGCCTCGCCACACCAACCGGGTGGAGCACGAGCAGTTCGTCCTCCGCGGCCGGGCGCGGGTGGGCGTAGGGGAGGTGGTCCACGAGGTGACCGCGGGCGACGTGCTCTACATCGCCGCCGGAACCCCGCACTTCTACGAGGTGGTCGAGGCCCCCTTCGAGTTTCTGTGCATGGTGCCGGCCCGCGAGGACCGGATCGAGATCCTGGGCTGAGCTCCCGGTCCGCGCCCCCGGCGCCCCTCACCCCCCGTGCTCGAAGCTGGGGTAGAGGGTCATGCCGCCGTCGACAAAGAGGGTGGTGCCGGTGACGTAGGCGGCGTCGTCCGAAGCGAGGAAGACCACCGCCCTCGCGATGTCCTCGGGCGTACCGATGCGACCGGCGGGGATCTTCTCGAGCAGATCGCTCCGCTGGTCCGGATCGCTCCACACCTGCCGGTTGATCGGCGTCTTGACCGCCCCGGGAGCCACCGCCAGCACCCGCACGCCCTTCGGGGCGGCCTCGAGAGCCAGGGTCTTGGTGAGCATGGAGATCCCGGCCTTGGAGGTGGTGTAGGCACTGTAGCCGTTCCACGGGATCACCTCGTGCACCGAGGTGACGTTGACGATCACTCCCGAGCCCGCCGGTACCATCCGCCGCAATGCTTCCCGGGCGCACAGGAAAACGCCGAAGAGGTCGATCTCCAGGACCCGGTGCCAGTCGTCGGGATCGGCCTCCCAGGCGGGCGCGCGCGAGCCGTCGACGCCGGCGTTGTTCACCAGCAGGTCGACTCCTCCCCACTCCTGGTCGAGGCGCTCGAACATCCCGGCGACCTGGCCGGGCTCGGAGACGTCCGCTCGGAGGGTCAGAGCGCGGCTGCCGCCTTCTCGGATCCTCCCTGCGACCTCCTCCGCGGCCTCGGGCCGCTCCACGTAGTTGACCGCCACCGCCGCGCCCGCCGCGCCCAGCGCCAGGGCGATGGCCCTTCCGATCCCCGAATTGGCCCCGGTGACCAGGGCCCGCTTCCCGTTCAGCTCGATCTCCATGTCGTCTCGTTTGGAAGAAAAGTTGAAGAGTAAGGGTTGGGCTCCGGGATCGGATGCAAAGCAGACACCAGGTCCGGCGCTCGGGCCGCCCGGCTCGAAGCTCGGCGAGGCCCTCCCTCTGCTAGAATCCTGCGCCGTGAGCGAAGGCAGGCACCGGGTCTTGATCGCGAAGCCGGGCCTCGACGGACACGACCGAGGAGCCAAGGTGGTCGCCCGGGCCCTGCGCGACGCCGGTTTCGAGGTGATCTACACCGGCTTGCGGCAGACGCCGGAGCAGATCGCCGCGGCGGCGGTGCAGGAGGACGTGGAGGCCGTGGGGTTGTCGATCCTCTCCGGAGCACACAACCGGCTGCTGCCGGAAGTGGTCCAGTGTCTCGCCGAGCGCGGGGCCGACGACGTGTTGGTGTTCGCCGGCGGGATCATCCCGGAGGCCGACATCGAGCCCCTGAGGACGGCCGGGATCGATGCGGTCTTCCTTCCCGGTACCGCCACCGGCGAGATCGTGCTCTACTTGAAGGAGCGCCTGGCGGCGTGACGACGAGACTTCACCACCGAGTCGGGACGGGCGACGCCCGGTCGTCCCGGGCCGGGGACGAGAACGAGGAAATCCCATGAGCCGAACGATCCTCCTGGCCGACGACAGCGTCACGATCCAGAAAGTCATCGAGCTGACCTTCATGGACGAGGACTACGAGGTGGTCGCCGTGGGCAACGGCGACGAAGCCCTCGAGAAGCTCGAGGAGGTGACGCCCGATTTCGTGATCGCCGACGTCCACATGCCGGGCGCCAGCGGCTACGACGTGGCCAAGCACTCGAAGAGCCTCCGCCCCGAGATTCCCGTGCTTCTGCTGGTCGGCACCTTCGAGCCCTTCGACGAGGAGGAGGCGGAGCGCTCGGGCTGCGACGCGTTTCTGAAGAAGCCGTTCGACTCCCAGGAGCTCCAGCGGCTGGTCGAGGAGCTCTCGGCCGAGGCCGGGGGCGAGGCGCCGGCGGCGGCCGGGGCCTGGGATACGCCCGCCGGAGGCGAGGAGGAGGCGGAGGCCGCGGACGCGGAGGGCGAGCTCGAGAGCGCCTCGGAGCCCTTCGCCATCGGCCTCGACGACGAGAGCCGTCCCGAGACCCTCGTCGAGCCACCGGAGCCTCCCGAGGGCCTGGAGATCGAGGTCGAGCCCGTCGAGGAGTCCGCGGGCGCCACCGGTTGGGGGGTCGAGGAGGCCGCCGAGGCGCCGCCCGCCATCGAGGCGGAAGCCGGGATCCTCGAAACCGGGGCCGAGACCGAGACCGAGACCACCGAGCCTCCCGCAACGGCCTCCGAAGACATCGCGGTGGCAAGCCCCCTCTCCGACGAGGACGTGGATCGCATCGCGCGCCGGGTCCTCGAGCTGATGGGGGACAAGCCGGTCCGGGACGTCGCCTGGGAAGTCGTCCCCGACCTCGCCGAGGTGGTCATCCGAAACCGGCTCCGGGAGCTCGAGACCCAGGTGGAGTCGGCCGAGTAAGCCCCCCGGCCCCGTGGCGCGGCGGGCGTGCCGACGGCCGCGCCCGGGGCTCCGAGCGCATCCCCGCACATCCGGCGAGACCCGCCGGGACCACCGGTCCGGCTGGCCCTCCGCCGCGCGGCGGGCCGTGCCGCGACCTGCGAGAGAGCGATCATGGAGAGACAGTTCGATCCCCAGAGCTATGAGCCGCGCTGGATCCGGCGATGGCGTGAAGGGCGGTACTTCGAGGCCGCGGCGCCCTCGGCGCGTCCGGCCTTCTGCATCGTGATCCCGCCGCCCAACGTCACCGGCAAGCTCCACGTCGGCCACGCCCTCCAGACGGCGCTCCAGGACCTGCTCACCCGGTGGCGCCGCATGCAGGGCTACGAGGCCCTCTTCCTGCCCGGAACGGACCACGCCGGCATCGCCACCCAGCTCATGGTGGAGCGGCTGGTCACCTCCGAGGGGACCAGCCGCGAAGAGCTGGGCCGGGAGCGCTTCCTGGAACGCGTCTGGCAATGGAAAGAGCAGTACCACGGCAACATCCGGGAGCAGCTCGAGCGGCTGGGGGCGAGCTGCGACTGGAGCCGCGAACGCTTCACCCTGGACGAGGGGCTCAACCTGGCGGTACGGGAGGCGTTCGTGCGCCTGTACCGGGAGGGATTGATCTACCGCGGCGAGTACATGGTCAACTGGTCGCCGGAGCTGAACACCGCCATCTCCGACCTCGAGGTGGAGATGAAGGCGGTGTCGGGCAAGCTCTACTACGTCGCCTACCCGGTGGAAGGCGCCGCGGGGGAGGCCTCCGACTCCGAGCGCGTGGTGGTGGCGACGACCCGCCCCGAGACCATGCTCGGCGACACCGGGATCGCCTTCGCCCCCGGCGACGCGCGCTACCGTCACTTGGAGGGCCGCTTCGCGGTGCTTCCCCTGGTCGGCCGCCGCTTGCCCTTCGTACCGGACGAGGCGGTGGAAGCCGAGTTCGGTACCGGCCTGGTCAAGGTGACCCCCTTCCACGATCCGGCCGACTTCGAGATCGGCCGGCGCCACGGCCTGCCCGCCGTCCAGGTGATCGACCGGCGAGGCCGGATGACGCCGGAGTCCGGCGACGAGTACGCCGGCCTCGACCGCTTCGACGCGCGCCGGAAGGTCGTCGACCGGCTGCGTGAGGGCGGCTACCTGGTCAAGGTGGAGGACTACCAGCACAACGTCGGCCACAGCCAGCGGAGCGGCGAGCCGGTGGAGCCTCTGGTCTCGACCCAGTGGTTCTGCGACGTCTCCGGCATGGCGCGCAGCGCCCTCGGCGTGGTGGAGAGCGGGGAGCTCACCCTGGTGCCCGAGAGCTGGGCCAAGACCTGGGCGCATTGGCTCGAGACGATCAAGCCGTGGTGCATCTCGCGCCAGCTCTGGTGGGGCCATCGCATCCCGGCCTGGTACACGCCCGACGGCGAGGTGGTCGTTGCGCACACCGAGGAGGAGGCGGCGGAGCTCGCCGGCACGGCCGAGCTCACCCAGGAACCGGACGTCCTCGACACCTGGTTCTCCTCCGGTCTCTGGCCGTTCTCCACCCTCGGCTGGCCCGACCCGACGGCCGACCTCGAGACCTTCTACCCGACCGACGTCCTGGTCACCGCCCACGACATTCTCTTCTTCTGGGTCGCGCGGATGGTGATGATGGGCTGCCACTTCACGGGCGAGGCACCGTTCCACACCGTCCACCTCACCGGGCTGGTGCGCGACGCCGAAGGCCAGAAGATGTCGAAGACCAAGGGCAACGCCCTCGACCCCATGGAGCTGGTGGACGAGTATGGGGCCGACGCGGTGCGCTTCACCCTCACGATCCTCGACTCGCCCGGCCGGGACATTCCTCTCGACCCGGAGCGAATGGCCGGCTACCGGGCGTTCGGAAACAAGATCTGGAACGCCACGCGCTACGCCCTGACCCGGCTCGAGAGCGCCGGCGACCCGGCCCGGGTCCAGCCGGAGATCGATCTCGAGGGCCTGGCAGCCCCGGAGCGCTGGATCCTCTCCCGGCTTTCCCGGGCCGCGGAAGAGGTGAACGAGCGGCTCGAGGCCCTGCGCTTCGACGAGGCGTGCAACCGTCTGTACCACTTCTTCTGGGGCGAGCTCTGCGACTGGTACATCGAGCTCTCGAAGCCGGCCCTCCTCGGCCTGGCCCCCCGCCCGCGCGTGGGCGACGTGCTCCTCTCGGTCCTCGACCGGTCGCTCCGCCTGCTCCACCCGGTGATGCCGTTCCTCACCGAGGAGCTCTGGCAGAAGCTCCCCGGGCACGAGGCGATCCACCCGGAGACGATCAGCCTGGCGCCCTACCCGGAGCGCCGCCCGGAGTGGGAGGACGAGGCGGTCGAGGGCCGGATGGCGAGTCTGGTCGAGGGGGTGACGCGAGTCCGCAGCCTCGCGGCCGAGCTGGGCCTCGCCCGGAGTGGGGCCCCGGACCGGGG
>CAZIIB010000064.1:0-10768 GCA_964539125.1 uncultured Thermoanaerobaculia bacterium
CGCCAGGAACGACCAGACCAGGTTCACGAGGCTGCGGTGCTCCAGGAGCACGCCCTTGGGCTCGCCGGTGGAGCCCGAGGTGTAGATGACGCAGGCCAGGGACCAGTCCCCGGCCGCGGGCGCCGGACGCTCGTCGGGCTCGGCCTCGATGGCCGGCCCCTCGGCGTCGAGGCGCACGATCACCTGACCCGGGGCCGGGGTGAACAGGGAGGCGTAGCGCTCGCGCGTGACCAGCAGGTGCACCTCGGCGTCGTCCAGGGCGTAGACCAGCCGCTCCCGGGGGTAGTCCGGATCGAGGGGCAGGTAGGCGCCCCCCGCCTTGAGGACGGCCAGGGTCGCCACCATGAGCTCGGGCGAACGCTCCAGGAGCACGCCCACCACGCTCTCCGGCCCCACGCCCAGGTGGCGGAGGCGATGGGCCAGGCGGTTGGCCCGGCGGTCGAGCTCGCGGTAAGTGAGCCGCTCCCCCGCCACCACCAGGGCGTCGTGGTCCGGCGTGCGGTCGACCTGGGCCTCGAACAGGGCGGTCAGGGTCGACTCCCGCGGATAGTCGGCGCGGGTGTCGTTCCACCCCACCACGAGCTGGCGCTCCTCGGCGGCGCTCAGGAGCGGCAGGTCCGAAACCGGACGGCCGGGCTCGGCCACCACCGCCCGAGCGAGGTTCACGAAGTGGTCGGCGAGGCGGCGGACGGTGACCTCGTCGAAGAGCTCGACGGGGAAGTCGAAGGAGGCCACGTAGGCGCCCTCGACCTTGCCCATGGAGAGGGTCAGGTCGAACTGGGCGATCCCCAGATCCAGCGGCTGCGACTCCACCCGCAGGCCGCCGAGGTCCGCCTGCGCCACCGACTCGGTGGCCGTGCTCATGGCGAACGGCGTCAGATCCTGGCCGTCGGCGAGCTGGGCCCGCTGCAGGACGAACATGGCCTGGAAGAGGGGCGACCGACCGGGATCGCGCTCCGGGTGGAGGCGCTCGACCAGGAGGGAGAAGGGGTACTCCTGGTGCTCGAAGGCGCCCAGGGCATCGCGGCGCACCTCGCCCAGGAGCTCGGCGAACGACGGCTCGGCCGCGAGGTCGGCCCGCAGCACCAGGGGGTTGACGAAGTAGCCCACGGTGCGGGCGAACGCCGCGCGGGTGCGGCCGGCGGTCACCGTGCCCACGGGGAGATCCGACTGACCGGAGTAGCGGTGGAGGAGGACCTGGAACAGGGCCAGAAGGGTCATGAACGGCGTCGCCCCCGCGCCTCGCCCCAGCTCCTCGAGCTGGTCGCTGCGGTGGGGCGTGAGGCGCGTCGCGACCGCCCCACCCCGCGAGCCGCGCACCCGCGGGCGCGGGCGATCGGTGTGGAGCTCGAGGACCGGCAGCTCACCCCCCAGCCGCTGGCGCCAGTACGCCCAGAGGGCGTCGCCCTCCGGCCCGGCCAGGAGCTCCTCCTGTCGGCGCACGTACTCGCCGTACGGGGCCGCCGCGGGCAGAGCCGGCGCCTCGGCGCCGGTCACGGACGCTCGGTAGAGGGCTCCGAGCTCGTCCATCAAGACGCCCATGGACCAGAAGTCGGTGACGATGTGGTGCATCGCCACCACCAGGACGTGGTCGAGGGCGGAGCGCCGGAACAGGGTGACCCTGAGGAGCGGGCCGGCCTCCAGGTCGAAAGGCCGCCGCGCCTCGTCGCGCAGGCGCTCGGACAGGAACCCCTCGCTCCAGCCCCGGGCGTCCTCCTGGGAGAAGGCCAGGCGCGCCTCCGGGAGCACCTCCTGGCGGGGCTCGCCGTGGCCCGCCCCGAAGCGGGTCCGCAGGCTCGGGTGACGCTCCACGAGGGCCTCCAGGGCGCTCCGCAGGCCGCGAACGCCGAGAGCGCCGCGGATGCGCACCGCCGCCGGCACGTTGTACGCCGGGCTCTCCGGCTCGAGGGCGTGGAGGAACCAGAGGGAGAGCTGGTTGCGCGACAGCGGGAAGGAGCCCTGGGCGGACTCCGGCGACGGGGAGGGCGGCGCGTCGGCCCCCGCTCCGCCGGTCTCGGCGGAGGTCCCCTCGAAGGCTCCGTCGGAAGTCGGGGCGCCCGCGCGGGCCACCAGGACCTCTCCCGCCAGGGCCGAGAGGGTGAGGCCGCCGAAGAAGCGCTCCATGGGGACGAGCAGGCCCAGGCGCTCCTCGACCGCGTGGGCGAGCTCCATCACCGCCAGGGAGTCCAGGGGATAGTCGGCCACCGGCCGGCGCGGGTCCACGAGCCGGCGCTCGATGCCGGCCCGGCGAGCGACCTCGGCCGCGAGCCAGGACTCGATCCCGGCCGCGGTCTCGGTCTCCTCCCGGGCTCCGGGAGCGGCCTCTGCGGCGGCGAGCGGCGCCGGGAGGCCGGCCTCGACCTCTTCGTCCTCCTCCACCGCCCCGAGCCGCCAGAGGCTTACGATCTTGAGGGCGTCGCCCAGGAAGGCTTCTCGCGTCGCCGCCCGGCGCACCTTGCCGCTGGAGGTCTTGGGCAGGGTGGCGGGGCGGATCAGGGCCAGAGCCTGGAGCTGGACCTCGTGCTCGTCGGCCAGGGCCTGCCGGACGGCCAGCGTCACCTCGTCGGCGTCGGCCCGGAGGCCCTCGCGGGTGAGCTCCTGAACCAGGACCAGGCGCTCCTCGCCGTCTGCGTCCACCGAGAAGGCCGCGGCCCCGCCGGGGCGCAGGGCCGGGTGGGCCCGCTCGGCGGTCGCTTCCAGGTCCTGGGGGTAGACGTTGCGCCCGCGCAGGATCAGGAGGTCCTTGATCCGGCCGGTGACGAAGAGCTCGCCGCCCTCCAGGAAGCCCAGGTCCCCGGTGCGCAGGAACGGCCCCTCACCCGTGGCGAGGTGGGCCCCGAAGGCGGCCTCGGTCTCCTCCGGTTGCCTCCAGTAGCCGGCGGCCACGCTCGGGCCGGACACCCAGACCTCCCCCACCCGGCCGGCTTCCGCCGGCTCGGCCCGCTCGGGGTCGACCACGATCACTTCCAGGTCCTCCGGGCCGCGACCGCTCGAGACGAGGCGGCGGGCGTCTCCCCTCTCCTCCGTTCCGGGGGCCACCGCCCGGTGGCCCTCGAGACCAGCGGTCGAGAAGCTCTCCACGGCCGGCCCGGCGCCGCGGGCGGCGCCGGCGACCAGCAGGGTCCCCTCGGCCAGGCCGTAGCAGGGATAGAACGCGCCCGGCCGGAAGCCCGACGGGGCGAACGCCTCGACGAACCGATCCAGGGTGGCGGCGCGCACCGGCTCGGCGCCGTTGAACGCCACCGCCCACGAGGAGAGGTCGAGGCCGGCGCGCTGCTCGGGGCCGACCTTGCGCACGCACAGGTCGTAGGCGAAGTTGGGGCCGCCGGAGATGGTGGCCCGGAGCGCCGAGACCGCCTCCAGCCAGCGGCCCGGCTTCTGGAGGAAGCCCATGGGCGGGAACAGGACCACCGGGAAGCCGGCGTAGAGGGGCTCGAGAATGCCGCCGATGAGCCCCATGTCGTGGTAGGGGGGCAGCCAGATCACGCCCCGGTCCTCCGGGGTCACCCCAAAGGCCCTCCGGATCATCTCCAGGTTGGCGAGCAGGTTGGCGTGGGTGAGCATCACGCCCTTGGGGTCCGCGGTGGACCCGGAGGTGTACTGGAGAAACGCCAGGTCGCCCGGCTCGACGCCCGGCGCGCGCCAGGCGGCGGCCGCGCCGTCCTCCACGGCGTCCGTCGCCAGCCATCGAACCCGGCCCTCTCCCGGCACGGCCCCCTCCAGGTTGTCCAGCAGGGAGGAGGTGGTCAGGGCCGTCGAGGCCTCGGCGTCGCCCAGGATCGCCAGCAGCCGTCCCAGGGGCCGCCCGGGGCGTGGAGGATAGACCGGCACCGCCACGACTCCGGCGTACAGGCAGCCGAAGAACGCCTCGATGTAGTCGATGCCCGGGGGGTAGAGCAGGAGGGCCCGCTCGCCCGGCTCGGCGACCTCGCGGAGCCGGGCGGCGATCGCGCGCGCTCGTCGCCCGAGACGCGACCAGCTCAGCCGCTCGGGAGCGGCCTCGCCGTCGTTGAGGAAGGTGTAACCGGCCGCCCCGGGCGCCTCTTGGGCCCGCCCTTCGAGCAGCTCGATCAGATTCGATGCACCCCGATCCGGTGCAGTCCCGCCGCGAGCGCCGCGTGATCCGCTCATCGCGAACCTCCATGGTCGCCCCGGCGCCTGACGCTGGGGCGACTAGCTCGTTGCTCCCCAGCGGGACTGGTCCCTCGGCCTGAATGAACGTTCGTTCACCAGGTCACCGAATACACTTCGAGCGCGTATCCGGAATTGCCCCTCCGGGGGTCAGGAGTCGAGCGTCCAGGGGAGGCAAGACGCGCCGTCTCTGACTCGATCTCAAACCTCGACAAAGCCGAAACACCGCGACCGAGTGCCGGCCGCCGGCCGGGGTGAGCGCGCGTGCGACCTCACCCTCACGAATGTAGTGCAGACGAGAGGAGGATCAGGGACAGAAGTCCCCGGCGGCCAAAGGCGTTCCAACGCAAACGGCCCGTCCGGAGCTCCGGACGGGCCGTGGGTCGGTTGCCGCGGCGGTGCGGCGCGGGTGCGGCGAGGCGCCTGCGTGCGCCCCGGGGTTACTCCGGCTACTCGATGGCGAGGAGCTCGACGTCGAACACCAGCATGCCCTTGGGCTTGCCCTCCTGCCCGCCGTAGGCGAGCGCCTCGGGAATCCAGAGCCGGGCCTTCTCGCCCTGGACCATCTTCTGGAGACCTTCCTGCCATCCGGCGATGACCTTGTCGAGCGGGAACGTGGCCGGCATGCCCCGGGAGTAGGTGGAGTCGAACCACTTGCCGTCGGTCGTCCAGCCGATGTAGTTGACCGTCACGGTGTCGGTGGGCCCGGGGTGGCGCGTGCCGCTTCCCGGCCGCAGGACCTTCCAGGCGAGCCCGTCGGAGGTGTGTTGGGCGTCCACCGGAGGCGCGGCGACGTCGTCCGGCACCGGTGGGATCTCGCGGATCTCCCGGAGGGTGACGTCGAACACCAGCATGCCCTGGGGCTTGCCTTCGATCCCCTTGTACGCCAGGTCGCCAGGGATCCAGAACCGCGCCTTCTCGCCTTCGGTCATGAGCTGCATGCCCTCGGTCCAGCCCTGGATCAGGGCCTCGATCGGCAGCAACTGCGGCTTGCCGCTGGTCACCGAGGAGGCGAAGACCTTGCCGTCGGTCGTCCAACCGGTGTAGTCGACCACCACCAGGTCGTTGTCATCCGGGTGGGTCGAACCGGTACCGGGCTCGAGGACCTTGTAGGCGAGGCCCGAGGCCGTGGTCTGGGCATCCGGCGGCGGGGTCAAGTGCTCCGGCGGAGGCGGCGCCTGGGGTGTCGAGGCCGCGGGGATCTCCTGGGTTTGCTGCGCCGGAGAGGCACCCGCCAGGGCGACGAGCGAAACGATCACGAAAAGCAGGGTGGATACATCGCGGAGTCTACTCATGGCCCGCGTAACTTACCCTACCCGGAGCCGGCGGGCAACCGGCATCCACCCGATCCCGATAGAGTTGGCGCCATGCCGAGCCCACCCACCGCGACCGCCCTCGTCCTCGCCGCCCTCGCCCTCGCCCTCGCGGGCGTCCCTCCGGCGACGGCCGGGACCGAGCCCGACGTCCTCCATCTGCCCATCGGGGACCCGGCCCGCAAGGACCACGTGGCCCCGGTGGTCCTCGACGCGGTCACCGACACCCGCACCGGCGAGCTCTTCACGCCCGGCGAGCTGCCGGACCGGCTCGCCGGAGTCCGCGTGCTCTTCGTCGGCGAGAACCACACCTCCATGGACTTCCACCGGGTCCAGCTCCGGGTGCTCCGGGAGCTGGTGGCCTCGGGACGCCCGGTCCTCGTGGGCCTGGAGATGTACCCCTACACCGAGCAGAGCTTCCTCGACGACTGGAACCGGGGCCTGCTCACCGAGGTGGGGTTCCTGGAGCTCTCCCACTGGTACGACGCCTGGGGGTTCCCCTGGAGCTACTACCGGGACCTGTTCGTCTTCGCCCGCGACCACGGCGTGCCCATGTTCGGGATCAACACCCCGCGCCAGGTGGTGACCGACGTGCGCGAGAAGGGCTTCGCCGGCCTCACCGAGGAGGAGCGGAGCCACATCCCCGAGACCATCGACACGACGAGCGCCGAGCACCGCCGCCTCTTCCGGGCCTTCTTCGCCGACGCCGAAGACTCCATGCACTCGTCGATGAGCGACGAGCAGCTCGACGCCATGTACGACGCCCAGTGCACCTGGGACGCCACCATGGGCTACAACGCCGTGCGCGCCCTCGAGGAGCACGGCGCACCCGGAGCCATCATGGTGGTGCTCATCGGGTCGGGCCACGTGGCCTACGACCTGGGGGCCCAGCGCCAGGCGGCGCACTGGTTCGACGGCCGGATGGCCTCGCTGCTCCCCATCGCGGTCGAGGACTCCGACCACGAGCGGATCCCGGACGTCCAGGCCTCCTACGCGGACTTCGTCTGGGGGCTCCCCCCGGAGAGCGACCCCCTGTTCCCGAGCCTGGGTCTCTCCACCGTCAAGGTCTCCGACCAGGACGCGCGCCGCCGGGTGATCTTCGTGCCCGCCGACTCGGTGGCCGGCCGCGCGGGCTTCGAGGTCGGCGACGTGCTGGTCTCCATGGACGGAACGCCCCTCCCCGACCGCGAGACCTTCAATCGCCTGATGGCGGCCAAGCGCTGGGGCGACGCCGCGCGCTTCACCGTCCAGCGGGGCGACGAGACGGTGGAGGTCGAGGCCCTGCTCCGGCGCCAGCTCCCGGAGCCGGCCTCGAAGTAGCTCCGCCGCTCGAGACGCTCCGGGGCGAAGCTCCTCCGCCCCCTTCACTCCTCCCGCGGTCCGGCCACCACGTAGGCGATCCCGAGCTCCTTCGCCTTGGCGTTGAGCCGGGCGAGGTCGCCATCGATCAACCCCTGGAGGTCGGCCTCGCGGGCCGCGAGCCGCGTCTCGAGCCCCTGGGCGACCTCGCGCATCCCCTGGGTGGGCGCGCCGTCGGCGCCGTTGACGAAGCTGAACAGGGGCGAGAGCTGGGAGTAGAGCTTCGCGCCCCCGTGGCGGCCGGCCAGGATGTCGTAGGTGACCTCGGCGTCGGGGCTGTAGAGCTTGTGAGCCAGGGCGTCGAGCTTGGCGACGAGAGCCTGCCCCATGGCCACCAGCGGCTTCGCGTCGGCGTCGTGGGCCAGGAGGTGGTCGCGCGCCTCGATCTGGTCGCGCAGCGAGCGGATGCTCCCGACCGCGGCGATCACGCGGCGCAGATCGGCACGCACACCGAGGGCGAAGTCGAGCTGCGCCTGGAGGTCGGCCTCGGCCACCTGGACCCGCGGGTCGGGCAGGACGTGGAGGGTCGTGGTGGCGCTCCGGCCGTCGACCGTCAGGCGCAGCGTGTAGTCCCCCGGCAGGGCCAGCGGGCCGCTCGTCGGGTCACCCCAGTCGATCATGCCGCCCTCGATGAAGCCGGCGCCGTCCCAGGCCAGGTCCCAGCTCGCTCGGTTGAGCCCGGCGTCGGTCGAGAGGTCCGGCTCGACGTCGGTGCCCGGGTCCCAGTCCGGGTGGTCGGGACCGATGGGGCGCGGCTCGGGAGTGCTCTCGAGGGTCCGCACCAGGCGGCCCTGGGAGTCCATCACCTCCAGGGTGACCTTCCCCTTCGGCTCCTCGGCCAGGGAGTAGGTGATCAGGGCGCCCTGCGGCGGGTTGTCACCGGCGCCGTCGGAGTCGCCCAGGACGCCGCGGTAGCGCCAGCGAACGGCGGGCACCGGCGGGAAGAGGTGGACCGCCTGGGCCGCGATCTCCGGCGTCATCTGCCGGACCGGGGTCAGGTCGTCGAGGATCCAGATGGAGCGACCGCGGGTGGCGACCACCAGGTCGTCGCCGTGGACCTTCAGGTCCGAGACCGCGACCGCCGGCAGGTTGAGCCGGAGCGACTTCCAGGTGGCACCGTCGTCGCGCGAGTAGCGCAGGCCGTGCTCGGTCCCCAGGTAGAGGAGGCCGCGGACCTTCGGGTCCTCGCGCACGACGTGCAGGTGGACGTCCGCCGGGAGCCCCGCGGCCAGGCTCTTCCAGGTGGCGCCGTAGTCGGTGGTCTTCCAGAGGTAGGGATGGAGGTCGTCCAGGCGGTGGGCGTCGACCACCACGTAGGCGGTGCCGGCATCGAACGGCGACGCCTCGATCGAGGAGACGGTGCCCCAATCGGGCAGGCCGTGGAGGTTCCTCGTGACGTCGGTCCAGGTCGTGCCGCCGTCCCGGGTCACGTGCACCAGGCCGTCGTCGCTCCCGGCCCAGATCACGCCGGCCTCGACCGGCGATTCGGCGAGGGCGAAGATCGTGTCGTAGAACTCGACGCCGGTGTTGTCGCCGGTGATCGGGCCGCCGGCCCAGGCCTGCTTCGCCTTGTCGTTGCGGGTCAGGTCCGGGCTGATCGCCTGCCAGTGCTGGCCGGCGTCGGTCGAGCGGAAGAGGACGTTCGCCGCGTGGTAGACCACCCGGTGGTCGTGGGGCGAGATGAGGATCGGCGCGGTCCACTGGAACCGGAGCTCCAGGTCCTTGGCACCGTGACCCGAGCCGTTCCAGGGGTAGATCGAGACGTTGCGCGCCTGGCCGGTCGCCTCGTCGAAGTGGGACATGTAGCCCAGGTACTCGCCGGCGTAGATGACGTCCGGATCCTCGGGATCGGCGACCACGTGGCCGGCTTCACCGCCGCCGACGCCGTGCCAGTCCGAAAGATAGATGCCGCCCGAGTGCAGGCTGTTGCTCGGCCCCGAGGCGGTGCCGAAGTCCTGGAGCGATCCCATCACCCGGTAGGGCATCCGGCTGTCGGTGTCCACGTGGTAGAGCTGCGAGATCGGCACCGGCGGCCGGTGCCAGGTCTCGCCGCCGTCGCGGGTCAAGGAGATCCCGGCGTCGCTCGCCACGATCATCCGGTCGGTGTCGTCCGGGTCGATCCAGACCTCGTGGTAGTCCCAGCCGCCGCCCTTGACCGATCGGATCGTCTCGCCGCCGTCGATCGTCTTCAACATGCTGACCTCGGGGAACCAGACGACGTCGGCGTCCCAGGGGTCGACGGTCAGGCCGGTGTAGTACCAGGCGCGCTGGCGCAGGCCCCGGCTCGGGTTGACCAGGTCCCAGCTCTCGCCGCCGTCGTCGGAGCGGAAGAGGCCGCCGTCCTCGGCTTCGATCAGGGCGTAGATCCGGTCCGGGGCGGACGGGGCGACCCGCACGCCGACCTTGCCCCAGGGCTTGTCCGGGAGGCCGGAGCCGGTGAGCTCGCTCCAGGTGGTGCCGCCGTCGTGCGAGGTGTAGAGGCCGCTGCCCGGTCCGCCGCTGGTCATCCCCCAGGGAGTGCGCCGCATCTGCCAGAGGCCGGCGTAGAGGATGCGCGGGTTCGAGGGGTCGAAGGTGACGTCCGAGGCGCCGGTGTCGGGGTCCTTGAAGAGCACGCGCCGCCAGGTCGCGCCGCCGTCGGTGGTGCGGTAGACGCCGCGCTCGGGGTTGGGGCCGAAGGCGT
Organism: uncultured Thermoanaerobaculia bacterium; assembly: GCA_964539125.1. Lineage (GTDB taxonomy): Bacteria > Acidobacteriota > Thermoanaerobaculia > Multivoradales > DATKCC01 > CAVUBL01. The sequence continues at coordinate 9,487 of CAZIIB010000064.1, forward strand.
GGCCGAGGACGGCGGCGAAGGCGACGTCGGGGTCGGTGGGGTGGACGGCGATGCGGCCGATCTGGCCCACCTGGGTCCAGACGTGCTGCCAGGTCGCGCCGGCGTCGGTGGACTTGTAGACGCCGTCACCGGGGCCGGTGTTGCCGCGGACGTTGGCCTCGCCGGTGCCGACGTAGACGACGTTGGCGTCGGAGGGGGCGACGGCGATCGAGCCGATGGACTGGGTGGGCTGGTCGTCGAAGATGGGGTCCCATTGGGCACCGCCGTCGACGCTCTTCCAGACGCCGCCGGAGGCGGTGGCGGCGTAGTAGGTCAGGGGGTCGCCGGAGACGCCGGTGACCTCGGCCACGCGGCCGCCGGCGGCGGGGCCGACGAGGCGGTACTCGAGGCCGCGGAGGGGGTCTTTGGGAGCGGACTTCGCGGGAGCCGACGCGGCGAAGAGGCCGGGGGGGAGGAGGAGGGTCGCGAGGAGGGCGAGGGCTGGGCGGAGGTGGGTGGAGAGGGTGGAGCGAAGGCGCGATCCGGCCATGGGGGTCCTTTCCAGGGGGTTCGAGGGAACCTGGGGAGTATCGCGAGGCGCGGAGGCGGCGTCAAGGCCGGGCCGGGGGGTCCCGCCGGGAGGAACGGCGCGAGCTGCTCGGACTACGGTCGGCTCTGGCTCGCGCCTCGGCTCGGACCGCGCGGGGTCAGGCAGGACTCCGCAGAGCCTCGTTGAGCGCGGTCCTCGACGTCCTCCGGGCGGGACCCCCGGCCCTCCGGGGTCGATCACCGGGACGGATGCCCAGAGAGGTTGCGCCGGCTCGGCTCAGACGTCGCCGCGCGGGAGCCCCCGGCCGTCCGGGGTCGGGCTCTTCGGTGGTGGGGGTTGAGCCGCTGGAGTCCCGGGGCACCGCCGTTGGATTCTTCGCCGCTGTCGACTGAAACTCCCGAGCCCTTCGCCGTCCGGGGCGAGATCTCCTCCTCCTTGTCGTTTCGACCGGAGCGAAGCGGAGTGGAGAAACCTGTGCGGGGGGCGCCTACAGCTCGTAGAGCTCGCCGTACTTGGTCTTCAGGTACCGGAGGTACGGGGCCGTGTCCATGGGGCGGCCGGTGGCTCTCTTCACCAGGTCGTCGGGGTCGTACTTGCGGCCGTGGCGATAGATGGTCTCGGTGAGCCAGGCGCGGAGCGTCGTGGGCTCGCCTCGCGCGATCTCCTCGTCGATCTCCGGGTGCTCGGCGCGGGCGGCTTCGAAGAGCTGGACGGAGAGGACGTTGCCGATCGTGTAGGTCGGGAAGTAGCCGA
>CAZIIB010000065.1:0-10618 GCA_964539125.1 uncultured Thermoanaerobaculia bacterium
GACCTCTGCGCCGGTGAACGCCCGGGCCGGTGGGGTCTTGCCGAGCTGCGTCCCGCGGGATGGGGGCTACAGCACTTGGAGTCGATTCCGTCGGACCTGCTCATCGATTTGTGGCGAAGCTTCTTCAGGGGACCTCGACGCGGGACAGGAGGCGCTCGACCAGGTCGTCCGCGCTCACCTCCTCGGCTTCGGCCTCGTACGACGGCACGATCCGGTGGCGCAGGATGTCCGGGGCGATCTCCTTGACGTCCTCCGGGATCACGTACCCGCGGCCGCGGACCAACGCCAGGGCCTTGGCCGCGCGGGCGAGGTAGATCGTGGCGCGGGGCGAGGCCCCGAAGGCGATCAGGTCGGAGAGCTCGGGGCTTCGGGCGCCGGCCGGGTCGCGGGTGGCGGCGACCAGGTCGAGGACGTAGCGGCGGATCTTGCCGTCGAGGTAGACGCCGTCGGCCACCCGGCGGAGGTCGAGCAGGCGCTCGTGCTCGAGGACCGGGCGCACGTCGATCGGTTGCTCGACCAGCATGCGGTCCAGGATCTCGGCCTCCTCGGAGCGGCTCGGATAGTCGAGGCGCAGCTTGAGCATGAACCGGTCGGTCTGGGCCTCGGGCAGGGGGTAGGTCCCCTCCTGCTCGATGGGGTTCTGGGTGGCCAGCACCATGAACGGCTCTTCGAGTCGGTAGCTCGTGTCGCCCAGCGTGACCTGGCGCTCCTCCATGGCCTCGAGCAGGGCGGACTGCACCTTGGCCGGCGCCCGGTTGATCTCGTCGGCGAGCAGGATGCGGGTGAAGATCGGGCCCTTCCTGGGGACGAAGCCGCCGGTCCGGTTGTCGTAGATCAGGGTTCCCACCAGGTCGGCGGGCAGCAGGTCGGGGGTGAACTGGATGCGCTGGAACTCGATGTCCAGGGTCCGCGCCAGGGTCTTGACCGCCAGGGTCTTGGCCAGGCCGGGGACGCCCTCGATCAGGAGGTGGCCGCGGGAGAGCAGGCCGACGAGGAGCCGGTCGATCAGGTAGCCCTGGCCGACGATCACCTTGCGGATCTCGGCCTCCGCCTGCTTGAGGGCCAGGGTGTGGCGCTCGAGGTCCTGGAGCTCGCCCGGGCGGGGCGGGGCGTCGGATCGGATGTCGAGCCCGGAGTCGGGCTCGGACTCGGATCGGGGGCCGTCCGGGTAGGTCGGGGTGAAGTCGGGCTCGGTCATGGGCAATCTCCTGGGCGCTCACGCTCCTCCGGGCGAATCCCCTCGGCTGCAAGGCGGGTGCCAGTGGCGAGGCCCGGCCCGGGCGCGAAAACGCCCGCATTTCAAGCACTTCCGGCCCCCTCGACCCGATCGGCGATGCCAATTTGGCGGCACGCTGGCAGCCCCGAGACGCCGGTCCGGGAAACCGGATCGTACCATTTCTTGAATCGAAACTTTTGAAGCCTCAACGGCACGTATCGAACACTTCATGGAAGTGAATTGTTCGAGCTTTATCGCGGAGGATCTCAATCTCTGAAATGTTCGAGTAACCATCTTGTTCACAGTTGGTTACGGTCATCAGTTCCGAGTGCTGCGGGATGGCAGGGTTCTTGCCGAATGTCAGATCGAAATCATCCGAGATGATCCTCTCTCGGATAGTCCAATGGAGGTGTGCGATGAAGAAGAACCGCAGCCAACGAGAGGACGTCATGAGAGCGGCGCCTCGCCCCGGGCGCCGGCCCTCGCGCCTCGCCGCCCCGACCTTCGCCCTGTTGCTGCTGGCGGGACTGGCCGTTTCCGGCCCGGTCTCGGCCCAGGAGCAGACCGGAGGCCTCTACGGCACCGTCCGGAGCACCGAGGACATGCCCCTCGCCGGCGCCCGCGTCGAGCTCACCGGTGTCGGCGCCCCGCGGGTCCAGACCACGGACGCACAGGGCGCGTTCCGGTTCCCGAAGCTCGATCCGGGGATCTACCACCTCGAGACCACCCGTCAGGAGTACTCGACGGTCGAGTACGAGAAGGTCACGATCCGGGTGGGCCGCGACACGACGGTAGCAATCAAGCTCGCCCCCGCCATCGGCGAGGTCGTCGAGGTGATCTCCGAGACCCCGGTCCTCGACCCCCGCAAGATCTCGAAAGGGACGACCGTCTCGCAGATCGAGCTGGAGAAGATCCCCACCGCCCGGGATCCCTGGGCGATCGTCACCCAGACCCCCGGCGTGCTCTCGGACCGGATCAACGTCGGTGGCAACCAGTCCGGCCAGCAGGCCGTCTTCACCGCTCCGGCCGCCACCGACGCCGACAACTCCTTCGCCGTCGACGGCGTGGTGGTCACCGACATGGCGGCGGTGGGCTCGTCGCCGACCTACTACGACTTCGACCAGTTCCAGGAGATCCAGGTCTCGACCGGCGGCACCGACGTCGAGAAGGTGACCTCCGGCGCCTCGCTGAACCTGGTCACCAAGCGGGGCACGAACACGCCCCGGGGATCGGCCCGCTACCTGCTGACCGACTCGGCAAAGCAGTTCGGCCTTGTCGAGCAGGCCCAGCCGGACGTCGCCGGCAAGCTCGAGAACGGTGACGGCAACGGCGGTCTCGTGATACAGACTCCCGAGGACACGCCCGGCAACTCCGTCGACGAGGTGCTCGACCTCGGGTTCGAGGCCGGCGGGCCGATCGTGGCCGACCGCCTCTGGATCTGGGGATCGTATGGGCGCAATGACATCAAGCAGCGTGCGCAGAACGGGGACTCCGACAACACTCTGCTCGAGAACACGGCGCTCAAGGTGAACGGCGAGCCGACGAGCGGCAACTCCCTGGTCGCCTCCTGGAACCGGGGCGACAAGATCAAGGACGGTCGCCGTCCGGGCTCGAACTTCTCCTCGGAAGCCACCTGGGACCAGAGCGGTCCGACTGAGATCTGGAAGATCGAGGACGTCCACGTGCTCTCCCCGAACGCCTACGTCGACGGCCTCTTCTCCTACGTCGACGGCGGCTTCGCCCTCCAGTCCAAGGGCGGCTCCTACCCGGGGACGGTGGCGATCGGTGACGAGCCCCTGCTCGACGTCGACGGGGTCTGGAAGAACAGCTACTTCAGCGGCATCTCCGACCGCAACAGCGACGACTACCAGATCGACGGCTCGTACTTCTTCACCACCGGGGGCCTCTCCCACGAGCTCAAGGCCGGCGTCTCCTACCGCAGCTTCGAGGTGGAGAGCGCCTTCGGCTACCCGGGCAGGAACGTCCGCCACCGCTCGTGCGAGGGCACCGGCCTGTGCGCCTCGACCGGTGGGCTCGACGTCGCCGAGGCGTACCGCACCAGCGCCACGCCGCATCGCATGAGCTACACCGCCGGCTGGGCGCAGGACACCGTGAGCGCCGGCCCGTGGACGGTCAACGCCGGGTTGCGCTACGACCTCCAGGAGGGGAAGAACCTGGCGAACGTGGTCCAGGCCAACCCCGCCGTGCCGGATCTGTTGCCCGCGATCGACTTCTCGGGCAACGACGCCGGGGGCTTCAAGTGGCGGACCCTCTCGCCCCGGCTGGGGGTCACCTACGCCCTGGGCGCCGAGCGCAAGACCTTGCTCAGGGCGAGCGTGTCGCGCTTCGCCGAGCAGCTCTCGAGCGTCGACGTCACGCGGGTCAACCCCACGGGCACCGCCTTCTATCGGCTGCTCTTCGACGACGCCAACGGCGACAACATCTGGGAGCCCGGCGAGGAGGCCACGCCGATCCGGGCCGTGGGCGTGGATCCGGCCGATCCGACGGCGCTGGAGACCCCCAACATCAACGACCCGAGCCTCGATCCGTCGCTCACCGACGAGGTCGTTCTCGGCGCCGAGCACTCCATCCTGCCCGAGCTGGTGGTCGGGGCGGACCTGACCTGGCGCCGGGTCACGGGCATCCTCGAGATGCGCGACCTGATCGTCGGCTCCGACGGGGTGATCCGTCCGGCCGAGCGCGGGGACTACGTCTTCGACCACCGCGTGTCCTCCGACGGCGTCACCGTGCCCAACCTTCCCGACGGCACTCCGTGGTCGGCCGACTTCTACAGCCTGCGCGACGGCCTCGCCTTCACCGGCGGTCAGCTCCTGACCAACGGCGACAGCAAGCGCCAGTACCAGGGGGCCGGCCTGACCGTGACCAAGCGCCTGTCGCAGCGCTGGATGGCCCGCGGCTACTTCCAGTACGGCAAGACCGACTGGCAGGTGGCCGACTCGACGTTGCGCTTCGACAACCCGACCGACGACCCGTCGGCGCAGGACGGTACGGCCTCCGATCCCCACGGCGGGCTGTTCTACGTCCAGTCGCAGGGCTCGGGCGCCTTCCAGGACGTGCTCATCCAGTCGACCTGGTCGGCCAACCTGAACGGCCTGTACGAGGTGGCTCCCGATCGGCCGTGGGGCTTCAACGTGGCCGGCAACCTGCAAGCGCGTCAGGGGTATCCGCTGACCTACTACTACACCGACCTGGTGGCCGACGGCAGCGAGATCCAGGCGGCCGCCGTCCCGACGGTGGACCGGTTCCGCGCCGATGACGTCTACGACCTCGATCTGCGCGTGGAGAAGGCCATGGCCTTCACCGACGACCTGTCGGGGATCCTGAGCCTCGACGCCTTCAACGTCACCAATCGGAGCTCGGTTCTGCAGCGCGACCGGGAGCTCAACGCCGAGACGGCGAACTTCCTCACCGAGAGCCTCTCGCCGAGGATCTACCGCCTGGGCTTCCGGTTGAGCTGGCGGTGACGAGAAGTTGGTGGTCCGTCCATCGCCAGTTGAAAGGGCATCTGGCGAGGGCGGGCCGGTTGCCGTCTTTCCGCGGGCGGGGGGAGCGATCTCCCCGCCCGCTCTTCGTGCGCGCCGGGAGGCCGGGCTGGGGCGGTGCCGGCGGCGCGGGATAGGGGCTGAGAGGGCGCTCCGATCGATCGCTGATAGGTTTCCCCCGATGATCGAGCCCCGTCTCAAGAAGCCCCTGGGACAGCACCACCTGGTCGACCCCCGGATCTGCGGCCCCCTGGTGGCCTACCTGCGACCTTCCGGCGAGCGGGTGCTCGAGATCGGACCCGGGGGCGGCGTTCTCACCCGCGAGCTCGCCCGCTGGGGCGCCCGGGTCTGGGCCTGGGAGCTCGACCCCGAGTGGGCCTTCGCGCTGCGGAGCGAGCTCACGGACGGCCGGGTCGCCCCGGGGGTGCCCCGGTCGTCCCTGGTGGTGGGTGACGCCCTGGAGATCGCCTGGGAGCGGCTCCCGGCGCCGACGCTCGTGACGGGCAACCTCCCGTACAACGTCGCCACCGCTCTCGTCGACCGGCTGCTGCGCCACCCGGACCGGATCCCGCGGGCGGCCTTCCTGGTCCAGAAGGAGGTGGCCGAGCGCCTCGTGGCGGGCCCCGGAGAGGCGGGATACGGGGCGCTCTCGGTGCTGGTCCGCGCCCGGGCGGACGCCCGGATCCTGGGCCGCGTCAAGGCCGGCAGCTTCCGGCCGCCACCCAAGGTCGACGGCGCGTTCGTCGGCTTCGAGCTGCGGGCGCCACCCCTGTCCGCGGCCGGGATGGCGGCCCTCGAGGCCACGGTCCATCTGGCCTTCGGACAGCGGCGAAAGACCTTGCGCAACAGCCTGGGCGCCGGATGGGGGCGCGAGCCCGCCGAGCGGGCCCTGGCCGCGGCCGCTATCGCCCCCGGGGCCCGCGCCCAGGAGCTCTCCCTGGCGGATTTCCTCCGCTTGGAACGGGCTCGACACGCGGCGACCGGGAGCTGACGGATCGCCGAGGCGAGGAACCGGGTGTGAGGTGGCGTCCCCTTCCCCGACCACGGCGCGTCGCGTTGCGGTGCCCGAGGGTGGGAAGAGGAGCGAGGCGGTGGGGGTGATTCAGAGGAACTCTGCGAGAATCAAGGCCCGGGTCGGTTCGATCTCGACGAGTCATCGGGGCGTGGGAGGGGGCCTTGTGGATTGCGCAAGACGCCCCAGCCGTCGACCCTGGAGGGGGAAGTGGTAGACTTCAAGCGAACTTAGCCGGAATCCTTCAACCGTTACTCGAGGGTCCAATCGTGGCCAAGGCATCCGCGCGAGAGGAGAAACGGGCGGCGCGTATCGAGTTGCCGCCGGGCAAGGGGGAAGAGCTCGCGGGCATTCTCGTTCTGAGCCTCTCCCTGCTCCTGGCGGTCAGCCTGGTCTCCTACCACCCCGACGACCCGAGCCTGTTCCACGCCTCTTCCGAGCCCGGAGCGGTCCACAACCTGATCGGGCAGGTGGGAGCCCACGCCGCGGCCCTCGCCTTCGGCCTGCTCGGCCTCGCCGCCTTGCTCATTCCGATCTTCCTCGCCGCCGCGGGCTGGCGCCTGGTGCGCCGGCGCTCGGCGGAGCGCTCGCCGCTGCGCTTGGTGGGCGCCCTGGTCGTCCTCGGCACCCTGCCGGCTCTCCTCGAGGCCACCGTCGGCGAGATCTCCTGGCGCGGCTGGCTCGCCGACTCGGGCGGCGCCTTCGGCAAGCTCGTCGCCGAGCTCCTCGAGGCCCGCCTCAACCTCCCGGGGACCCTCCTCGTCCTGGTGTCGGCCGTGGTCCTGGGAACCGCCCTCGCGGTGCAGTCGACGCTGGGCGACGTGGCGCGCTCCTGGGCCGAGCGGGTGGCCGCCGGGTGGCGGCGCCTGGGTCTCGCCCGCGATCGGCGGCGCGAGCGCCGGACCAAGGAACGCAACCGCCGCCGCGTGGTCGCCAAGCACCTGGAGCGGGTGATGGCGGAGCGGCGGGGCCAGGAAGGGCCCGAAAGCGGAGGCGAGCCGGCGGCGCCCGGGGGGATGGCCGACCTCCCGCTGCGGGTGGTGGAGAAGCGGGGCGAGGGCGGGTTCGCCGTGCGCCGGGTCTCGACTCCGGCCGCCGGCGCGAGCTCGTACCACGAGACGGCGGCGGCGCCGCGCCGGGGGCGCTCTTCCCGCGCCGCGCGCCAGGCCCTGCCCCAGACGGAGCTTCCCTTCGTCGGCGAGCCGGGGAGCGGTCCCCCGGGCACGCCGCCCTTGAACCTCCTCCAGCAGTCGACCCCGGGCGCGCGCCTCGACGAGGACGAGCTGGTGCGCCTGGGCGAGCTGATCCGCAGCCGGTGCGCCGAGTTCGGCGTCGAGGGATCGATCGAGGGGATCAGCCCCGGCCCGGTGATCACCGTCTTCGAGTTCCAGCCCGCTCCCGGCGTCAAGGTCAGCCAGATCGTCAACCTGCAGGACGAGCTGGCGCTGGCCCTGCGCGCCACCTCGGTGCGGATCGACCGGCTGCCCGGGCGCTCGACCCTGGGCATCGAGGTGCCCAACCGGGAGCGCCTGACGATCCCTCTGGGCTCGCTCCTCGGCCAGGAGACCTTCCAGAAGGCCCGCTCGCCCCTCACCATGGCCTTGGGGGTGACGATCTACGGCGAGCCCTACTTCGCCGACCTCGCCACCATGCCTCATCTGCTGGTCGCCGGCGCCACCGGCTCGGGCAAGAGCGTGGGCCTCCAGACGATGATCACCTCGATCGTCTACAAGGCGCCGCCGGAGCTCGTGCGCTTCATCCTGATCGACCCCAAGCGGATCGAGCTCGGGGTCTACGCCGACATCCCGCACCTCGAGACCAAGGTGGTGGTGGAACCGCAGCAGGCGGCCAACGTGCTCAACAACATGGTGGCCGAGATGGAGCGGCGCTACCGTCTGCTGGCCGAGGTCCACGTGCGCTCGATCGCGTATTACAACAGCGCCATCCGCGACCCCGACCAGCGCCGGCGCCTGGCCCTCGACGACGAGGCCGGCGACTTCGGCCCGGAGGACTTCCAGCCGCTGCCCTACTTCGTGATCATCATCGACGAGCTCGCCGACCTGATGATGGTCGCCTCCTCCGAGGTCGAGACCGCCATCGCGCGCCTGGCCCAGATGGCCCGGGCGGTGGGCATCCACCTGATCGTCGCCACCCAGCGCCCGTCGGTCGACATCCTGACCGGCACGATCAAGGCGAACTTCCCCTGCCGGATCTCCTACGCCACGGCGACCCGCCACGACTCGCGCACCATCCTGGACCAGATCGGCGCCGAGCAGCTCCTGGGCAAGGGGGACGCCTTGTTCATGCCGCCGGGAACGTCGCGCACCATGCGCCTGCACGGCGCCTACGTCTCGGAGCAGGAGACGGCGGGCCTCGTGCGCTGGCTCAAGAAGCAGGCGAAGCCCGAGTACAACCTCGATCTGCTCAAGGCGCCCGAGGGGAGCCGCGGGTCGAGCGGCGGCTCCGAGGGCGCCGACGACGACGAGCTCTACGACGAGGCCGCCCGCCTGGTGGTTTCGGAAGGCCAGGGCTCGGCCTCCTTCCTCCAGCGCCGCCTCCGGGTCGGCTTCTCTCGCGCCGCCCGCCTGATCGACATGATGGAGCAGGACGGAATCCTCGGCCCCCCTCAGGGATCGAAGCCCCGGGAGGTCCTCGTCCCGGGCGACTACTTCCTCGAGATCGACGCCGCGCGCCTGGAGTAGGTCGCCGCGGCCCTCGGCGTCACGAAAGCCGGGCAGCGCACACCTAGAGAGAGAACGGAGAACCTTCAGCGCCGGAGGAGAGCATTTCCATGAGCGAGCTACCGTACAAGCTGTCGAAGGGCGATCACAAGATCATCTACCGGCCGATCCGCGATGACGCCCGCGGCGAGCTCAAGGCGGCCATCGATCGGAAGTACGTGCACGTGAAGTTCACCGAGACCCGGGGTGGCACCGAGCTCGGCTTCCCCCTCGACGAGGAGCGCTCGGACCTGACCAAGGCGGACTGGGAGAAGGGCAAGGGCTCGGTCCACCTGGAGGGCGAGCTCAACCTGGACGGCGTGCCGGTGCGGGTGGTGGCCGACCTGGGCCTGGACGAAGTCGAGGGCAAGGGCCACCTGGTGATCCTGGAAGAGACGGCGGAGGAGGCGAGCCCCGCGAGCTGAGGGCGCCCGGCCCCGCCTCGTTCTGAACCGCCGCCCCCGCCGGGCAAGGGAGGCGGTGACCCCTGGGTGCCCGCCTCACGATTCGCGCGGCCGAGGCAGAGCTCGGCCGCTTCAGCCGCCCTCCCCCCGTCCCCACCCCCACCCCCACCCTGGTACGATGGCGGGCATGCCCAAGCTCGGCAAGATCGTCTTTTTCGGCACACCCGAGTTCGCCGTCCCCACCCTGGAGGCGCTCGTCGAGGCCGGCCGCGAGCCCGTGGCGGTGGTCACCCGGCCGGCGGCGCCGTCGGGCCGGGGCCAGGAGGTCCAGGACCCGCCGGTCGCCACGGCCGCGCGGGCCCACGGCCTCGAGGTCCTCCAGCCCGAGCGGGTCAAGGACGAGGCCTTCATCGCCGGGATGCGCGAGCTCGCGCCCGATCTCTTCGTGGTCGTCGCCTTCGGCCAGATCTTCCCGGCCGAGCTCCTCGAGGTTCCGAAGCGCGGGGCGATCAACCTCCACGGCTCGCTTCTCCCCAAGTACCGCGGCGCCTCGCCCATCCAGTCGGCGATCGCCAACGGCGAGAAGAAGACGGGTGTCACCACGATGCTCATGGAGGAGGAGCTCGACGCCGGGCCGATCCTGCTCCAGGCCGAGGTCGAGATCGGTCGCTCGGAGACCGCCGGCGAGCTGTCGAAGCGCCTCGAGACGCTGGGCGCCGAGCTCATGGTCGAGACCATCGAGATGCTCGAGAAGGGCAAGGGGATCAAGCCGCGCAAGCAGCGTGAGGAGAGCGCCAGCTACGCCACGAAGTTCAGCAAGGGCGACGGCCGGATGAACTGGGCCCTCGAGGCCGAGGAGCTCTACAACCGGATGCGGGCCCTCGATCCCTGGCCCGGCATGACCGCCAACTTCAAGGGACGGCCGGTCAAGGTGCTCTGGGGCGTTCCCATGACCTGGGAGAAGGGGCCGTCCGGCTTCACCGGCACCTACCTCGGCCTGCGGCAGGGCAAGATGGCCATCCTCTGCGGGGGCGACACGGTGTTCGGTATCGAGGAGCTCCAGCGTCCGGGCAAGAAGCCCTTGCGCGCCTCGGACTTCGTCAACGGCGAGCGCATCCGAGTGGGCGAGCGCTTCGCCTGAGCCCGTGACCACACCTCCTGGGAGGTCGTCACCGGCTCCGGTCCGAGGGGTCGGGTCTCATTCAGGCCCCCACCGATGAGCAAGATGCGGTATCAGCCCGCGGGCAAGCGGGTGCAGACGAGCCAGGAGAGCGTGCGGGCCGCCGCGACCTGGGTGGTCGAGCGCGCCCTCGCCTCGCTGGCGCCCGTCGACACCTTTCTCGACGGGGCCCTCGCGCGCTTCGAGCCCCGGGACCGGAGCCTGTTGGTCGAGCTGGTGATGGGGACGCTCCGATGGCTTCGGCGCCTCGACGCGGTGATCGAAGCGGCGAGCGACCGAGGCCTCGACCGGATCGATCCGGTGCTGGTGGCTCCCCTGCGACTCGCCGTCTACCAGATCCTCTTCCTCGACCGCGTGCCGTCCCATGCGGCGGTCAACGAAGCCGTGGACCAGGCGCACCGGCGGACCCACAAGGGGGGCGCGAGCTTCGTCAACGCGGTGCTGCGCCGGATCGCCCGCTCGCCTCGGCTGGAGGACTGGCCGGTCCGGGAACGGGACCCGGTGCGCCGCCTGGGGATCGAGCTCAGCCATCCCGACTTCCTGGTGGCGCGCTGGCTCGAGCGCTTCGGCAAGGACCGCACGC
>CAZIIB010000066.1:0-10571 GCA_964539125.1 uncultured Thermoanaerobaculia bacterium
CCGGCTCGCTCTTCCGGGAGTTCGCCTTCACCCTGGCCGGCGCGGTGATCATCTCGGGCGTGGTGGCGCTGACCCTCTCGCCCATGATGGGCTCGAAGCTGCTCACGGCCGGCGCCACCGAGCGGGGCTTCGCCGGCATGATCAACCGCCACTTCGAGGTGGTACGGCGCATCTACGCGCGGCTGCTCTCGAACACCCTCGCCTACCGGCCGGTGGTGCTCGTCCTGTGGGGGCTGGTGGCGCTGCTGATCGTGCCGTTCTACCTCTTCTCCCAGAAGGAGCTGGCGCCCACCGAGGACCAGGGCGTGGTGTTCGGGATCGTGCAGGCCGCCGCCAACTCGACCCTCGACCAGACCCGGCTCTATACCAACCAGGTCGAGAAGGCCTTCGAGTCGATTCCGGAGACGGTTCGGACGTTCCAGGTCACGTTCCCCACCGGCGGCTTCAGTGGCATGATCGCCAAGCCCTGGAGCGAGCGGCAGCGCAACACCCAGCAGCTCCAGCTCGAGCTCGCCGGCAAGGTGGCGAAGATCCCCGGCGTGCGGGTGATCCCGCTCGTCCCGCCCGCCCTTCCCGGCGGCGGCGACTATCCGGTGGACTTCGTGATCGCCTCCACCCGCGAGCCCGAGGAGCTGGTGAAGTTCGCCAACCAGCTCGTCCAGAAGGCGTACCAGAGCGGCATGTTCATCTACGCCGACTCGGACCTCAAGTTCGACCAGCCGCAGGCCGAGGTGGTGTTCGACCGGGACAAGCTGCGCTCGGAAGGGGTGGACCTCGCCCAGGCCGGGCGCGATCTCTCCACCATGCTGGGCGGCAACTACGTGAACCGCTTCAGCATCCAGGGGCGCAGCTACAAGGTCATTCCCCAGATCAAGCGGGCCGACCGGCTGACCCCGGACCAGCTCTCGCAGATCTACGTCACCGGACCCGCCGGGCGGCTGGTGCCGCTGTCGACCTTCGCCACCTTGAAGACCACCACCGAGCCGCGTGACCTGAAGCGCTTCCAGCAGCTCAACGCGGTGCGCATCCAGGGGGTCATCCCGCCGGGCATCTCCCTCGACAAGGCCCTGGGCTTCCTCGAGGAGCAGGCCCGCGAGATCCTGCCCCGGGGCTTCACCGTCGACTACGCCGGCGAGTCGCGCCAGCTCCGCACCGAGGGCAGCAAGTTCCTGGGCACCTTCGGGCTCTCGGCGATCCTCATCTACCTGGTGCTTGCAGCGCAGTTCGAGAGCTTCCGCGATCCGTTCATCATCCTGGCGGGCTCGGTGCCGCTGGCCCTGGCCGGCTCGCTCGCGTTCTCGTTCCTGGGCTTCACCACCCTCAACATCTACAGCGAGGTGGGGCTCATCACCTTGGTCGGGCTGATCGCCAAGAACGGAATCCTGATGGTGGAGTTCGCCAACAAGCTCCAGGAGACCGGCATGGCGAAGCTCGCGGCGATCATCGAAGCATCGAGCACGCGGCTGCGGCCGATCTTGATGACCACCGCGGCCACGGTCGTCGGCCACACGCCGCTGATCCTGGCCTCGGGCCCGGGCGCCGGCGCCCGGAACTCCATCGGCATCATGCTGGTCTCGGGCATGATCATCGGCACCGCCTTCACGCTCTTCGTGGTGCCCTCGATCTACATGCTGGTGGCCCGCACCCGGACGGTGGAGATGGCCGACGAGGTGGGGGTACCGGCCTTCGAGGAGACGATCCCCAACCTGGCCGGCATGGCCAGGTAGATCGGATCGCCCCCCAACCCCTCGTTCCCCTTCCCTCCCTCGCGGGGGGAAGGGGACGCCGCCTCCCGACCTGATCGGGTGCCCTCCACATCCCCTCGATCCCCTTCCCTCCCGGGCTCCGTCGCTGCGGTAGCATTCGGGCTTCATGCTTCCCAGCGAGCCGCTTTCTTTCGAGCAGGTGCTGGCCGACGAGCGCCGGGAGACCGGCGCGCTGGGCGTCGAGCCCGGCGAGGACGCCTCCGCCCCGGCCGCCCTGTGCATCTCGGGCGGCGGGATCCGGAGCGCCACCTTCGCCCTGGGCGCGGTCCAGGGCCTGGCCGGACAGGGCCTTCTCGAGCGCTTCCACTACCTCTCGACGGTCTCCGGCGGCGGGTACCTGGGCGGCCTCCTCTCCGCCTGGGCGCACCGGGCTGGCGGCATCGACGAGGTCGCCGCGCGCCTCCGCCCCGGCGCCCCGGCGGCCGGTCCGGGCGAGGCCGATCCCGTCGGCCACCTCCGGGAGTACAACAGCTACCTCTCGCCGCGCCGCGGGGCCTTCTCCTCGGATACGTGGACGCTGGTCGCCACGGTGCTGCGGAACGTCCTGCTCAACTGGCTGGTGCTGCTTCCGGTGCTCCTGCTGGCGGCGATGCTGCCGCGCCTCTACCTGTCGGTCCTCGCCTTTCCCGAGCAGCTCTTCCGCAAGGTCCTGTTCGCCAACGGCGCGCCCGACTACGCCGCGCCCCAGCTCAACGCCGTCAGTGACTCGCTCTGGGTCCACGAGGTGCTGCCGGTGGCGAGCGCCCTGCTCTTCGCCTACGCCCTGTTCAACATCCTCCGCTACCTGCCGGGAGTGGGCGGTCGCGACCACGGGCGCAACCAGTTCCTGGTGAACGTCCTCTCCCCGCTCGCCGGCTCGGTCCTCACGTTCCTGGCCTTCGACTCCCTGTTCTTCTTGGGGGACAACTTCACCGACTACAGCCAGCTTCCGTCGGTCGTCCTGTGGACCGTGGTCCCGGCCGTCTCGGCCTGGATCGCCTTCCTCCTCTTCCACCGGCGGCCACTTCGCGAGCGCTTCCGTCTGCTCTTCGGTCCCCTGTCGCTCTCCATCCCATTCCTGGCAGCGGGCACCGGGGCCGCCGCCTGGATCACCACCAACTACGTGCTCTGGAGCCCGGACCCGGCGGCGGACGTGACCTGGGCGGAGTACGTGACCATCGGCCCGCCCCTGATCCTGTTCGGGTTCTTCCTCGGCGCCGTCCTGTTCGGCGGGCTCTCCAGCCGCTTCTTGAGCGACCGGGACCGGGAGTGGATGGCGCGGGCGGTGGGCAACGTGCTGCTCGCCGCGGTCGGCTGGCTCGCGGTCGCCGGGATGGTGCTGGTGGTGCCGCGCTGGGCGCTTGACCGGGAGTGGATCGACGGTGTGCTGGCGGTGGTCGGCTCGGCGAGCGCCGCGGTGAGCGCCATCGGCGGGTGGCTCGGCTCGGGAAGCGGGGAGGGGCGCAAGGGGGGAGCGCTCGGGCGCTGGCTGGTGGCGAAGATCGCGCCGCTGCTGTTCGTCGCCAGCCTGGCGGCCGGGCTCGCCATCCTGACCGACGTCCTGCTGCTCGCCGTGGGCCGCCTGCCAGGCCTCGGCGGTATCTCGAGCCTGCAGGTTCTGAGTGCCGACGGTGCGCCGGTCGGCTGGCGCCAGCACTACGAGGTCCTGCACTTCTCGAGCCCGCTGCTGCTCGTGGCCGTGACCCTCGCCCTGGCCCTGCTCACCTGGGTGGCGGCCCGCTTCATCAACATCAACACCTTCTCCCTCCACGGCATGTACCGCGATCGCCTGGTTCGGGCCTACCTGGGGGCCTCGAACCCCGAACGGAGCGCCCACGGCTTCACCGGCTTCGCCGCCGGCGACGACCTGCCGATCGCGGAGCTCGCCACCCAAGCCGGGTCGAGCGCCGGACCGGAGAGCCCGCCGTCGCGTCAGCCACTCCACGTCGTCAACCTCACCCTCAACCTCGTGGCGCCCGGACGCCTGGCCTGGCAGCAGCGAAAGGCGGCCTCGTTCACCGTCACGCCGCTCGCCGCCGGCAGCCGCGAGCTCGGCTACCGGCCCGCAGAGAGCTACGGGGGCGGCATCACCCTGGGCACGGCGGTGGCCATCTCCGGCGCCGCCGCCAGCCCGAGCATGGGGTACCACTCCTCGCCCCTGGTGAGCTTCATCATGACCCTGTTCAACGCCCGCCTGGGCGCCTGGCTGGGCAACCCGGGGCCGGCCGGAGCCGGAACCTGGAGAGAGGCCGGACCGCGCTCGGCGGTCCGCTCGCTGGTCAAGGAGGCCCTCGGGCTCACCTCCGACCGGAGCGAGTACGTCTACCTCTCCGACGGCGGACACTTCGAGAACCTCGGGCTCTACGAGATGGTCGCCCGGCGCTGCCGGTTCATCGTGGTGCTCGACGGCGGCTGCGACCCGGAGTTCGCCTACGACGACCTGGGAGGCGCGCTGCGCAAGATCCGGATCGACCTGGGGGTGCCCATCGAGTTCGAGGACCGGCTCATGCGCCCGCTGCGCGAGCGGTCCGGCCGCTGCGCCGTGGCCTCGATCCGCTACTCGGCCGTCGACCCGGCGGCGCCGGACGGCACCCTGGTGTACGTCAAGCCGATGCTCCTGGGTACCGAGCCCCCGGACGTGGCGAGCTACGCCGCCGCGCATCCCGACTTTCCCCACCAGGGCACGGGCGATCAGTGGTTCGACGAGTCCCAGACCGAGAGCTACCGAATGCTGGGGCTCACCACCATCGAGGAGATCTGCCGCGGGTTCGAAGGGGGTGGGTTCGACGACCTCCACCGCCACCTGGAGTCCGTGTACCTGGAAGGCGAAGGACGGTCGACTCCGCCCTCACCGTCCGCCCCTCTCACCACCGCGTGATCAATTCCGGGCCGGTGCGGCGCGAGCTCGAGGCGAGACGGGAAGGTGGACGAGCCCGGCGCTCGAGCCGGCAGACTCGGGGCAATCGAGTCGAGACCGCCCGGCGACCCGGGGACGGCGCCCCGTCTCATGACGCATCATGATGTAGCATAATCCCATCATGCGCACGACGATCGATCTGCCCGACCACCTCCTGGTCGACGCCAAGAAGCTCGCCGCGGAGCGTCACATGCCCCTGACCCGGCTGCTGGAGGAGAGCCTGCGCTCCTATCTCACCGACCAGAGGCTGGAGAGCCGGCCGAAGCCGGAACCCCTCCCCGTGATCGTAGGACCGACCGCCGTGGTCGAGGTCGACCTGGACGACACGAGCCGCCTGTGGGAGCTCGAGTGATTCTGTGCGACGTCGGCGTGCTGCTCCA
This sequence comes from uncultured Thermoanaerobaculia bacterium, assembly GCA_964539125.1. Taxonomy (GTDB): domain Bacteria; phylum Acidobacteriota; class Thermoanaerobaculia; order Multivoradales; family DATKCC01; genus CAVUBL01. Next base: position 5,043 of record CAZIIB010000066.1, read on the forward strand.
CGCCATGATCCAGAGCTCCCCGCATCACGCCGTGTGCCGTCGGGAGCTGGAACGACTTCACTCGAGCCCGGAGACCATGGCGGTGAGCGACTTGATCCTCGCCGCCGTGGTGCGAATCGGCACGAATCCGCGCCTGTTCGAGCCCTGCCCGGAGACCGCGGAGGTCCTCCGGTTCGTCGACGCCCTGCGCTCGCCGCCGGAGGTTCGGAAGGTGGCGCCCGGCCCGCGGCACTGGACCCTCTTCAAGGACCTGATCGAGAGCACGGGGATCCGTGGCGCGGACACGACGGATGCCTACCTCGCCGCCCTGGCCCTCGAGCACGGGTGCGAATGGTGGACCACGGACGAGGACTTCGCCCGGTTCCCGGGCTTGCGCTGGCGCAACCTGATCGCCTGAGCCCGCGGCTGTCGAATTCGCCCCGCCCCGTTCGTCGTCCAGGTCGACGCGGGGATCGATCCGGGGAGGCACCCCGGGCGCCCCGAACCCGAACCTGAAGACCCGAACGAGGAGAGAAAGCGATGCGATGCGTGGTGATCGTCAAGGCGACCGAGGACTCCGAAGCGGGAGTGATGCCGAGCGAGAGGGAGCTGCGATCTCCTTCCGACAGCCTCGACGATCTGCAAGCGAAGACGAAGGAGTACCTTGGGAACGGCGCCCGCCTCGGCTGGCTCATCGATCCCACGGAAGACCGCGTCTTCATCTACCGACCGGACCGAGAGCCCGAAGTGCTCGAAGAGCCCCTCGAGCTCGCCGCATCGCCCGAGCTCCCCGGCTTCGTCCTCGACCTTCGACGGATCTTGTGGCGGACCCGGCTCTCCCTTCCCGCCGGTGGTGGAGCGGAGGATGGGAACCGGGGTCTGCTCCCCTCTTTCGCTCTCTCGGCGATCCTGTGACGGATCGGCCGGTTCCTCTAGACTCGCGTCCATGAACCACGAGCCCGGCCTCCCCGCCGTCCCGGCCCGCCTCGACCACGAGCTCCCTTTCGCGGTCTCGGAGTGGGGCTGGCGGTTTCATCACCTGGGGGTCCCCACCACGGTGCGGCGGCCGGACGAGGTCTACCTGGCGGCGTTCGAGATGTACGTCTCCGGGTTCGAGACCAGCCCGTACGGCGTCGAGTGGATGCGTTTCGAGCCGGGAAGCCCCGTACCGGAGCTCATCCGAACCGTCCCCCACCTGGCGTTCGTGGTCGCCGACCTCGACGCGGCCCTGGCCGGCAAGGAGGTGCTCACGCCGCCCAACTCGCCGTCGGACGGGCTGCGGGTGGCGATGATCGTCCACGACGGGGCGCCGGTGGAGCTCATGGAGTTCTCGGAATCCCCCGAGCCCGGGTCTCGGTAGGATCGCCCCCATGCGCCACGATCTGGCGCCGGGCGCCGGGCGGGTGGAAGATCCTCTACCACCAGGGAACGATCGTCGAGAGGGCCGAGGGCTCGAGCTCCTGAGGCGGCCGGGCGCCCCGCCGAAGACCGGCGCCCCGGCGAAGAAGAGCCCGTGGCGTCGAGGCCCGCCGGTGGCCTTACAATGGCTCACGATCCTGCGGCCTATCCACGGAAGACGGACGAAACGGGGAGCGCGATGAGCGAATACCGACAGACACCGTCGGCGCTGCTCGCGGGTGCGGTGGCGGGCGCGCTGGTGCTGGGCCTCGCCGGGCGCTTCGCCATGGCCGGAATCGCCCTGGCCCTGGGTAGGGCCACGAACTTGAGCCTTCGGGGCGTGGTGATGGTGGTGATCGTCGGCGCGGTGGTGGGCGCTCTCGGCGGCGTGCTCGTCCTCGTGCTCGGGCGCGTTTCCCACGGCTCCGGAATCACCCGCGGCCTGGCCGCCGGAGGGATCATGTTCCTGGGCTCGGTGCTGGTCGCCGGAGTCACCGGCGAGCTCGCTCCCGGCTTGCCCTCCATCCAGATCGTCACCCTGGCGGTCGTCGCCGCCACGTTCCTGGCCTACGGCATCTGCGCCGACGCCCTGCTGTCGCGATTCGAAGGCGGAGCCGACGCGCCGGGGCGGACGGGGCCGGTCGGCGGCCCGGGGTGACGGCCACAGCAGTCGATCCTCGAGAGAAAGGAGCCCCCATGCGCATCATCGTCATCGGAGGAACCGGCACGATCGGCCAGGCCGTCGTCGCGGCGCTCAGCCCCCGCCACGAGGTCGTCGCCGTGGGGCACAGCCGCGGCGAGCTTCGCGTCGACATCACCTCGAGGGCGTCGATCGAGGAGCTGCTCGAAGTCGTGGGACCGTTCGACGCCCTGGTCGCCGCCGCCGGAAGGGTCCGGTTCAAACCGCTCGCCGAGCTCTCCGACGACGACTTCCGGGCCAGCCTCGACGACAAGCTCATGGGCCAGGTGAACCTGGTGCGGGCCGGCTTCGGCCACGTGCGCGACGGCGGCTCCTTCACCCTGACCAGCGGCACCCTGGCGCAGCAGCCCATGGTCGGCGGCGCCGCGGTCAGCCTGGTCAACGCCGGCCTCGAGGGGTTCGTCCGGGCCGCGGCGCTCGAGGCGCCTCGGAAGGTACGGGTCAACGTGGTGAGCCCGCCCTGGGTCTCCGAGACGCTGGAGGCGTTGGGGCGGGATGGCAGCCCCGGCCTGCCCGCCGCGACCGTCGCCCGGGCCTACGTCGAGAGCGTCGAAGGCAAGCGCAACGGCCAGGTCCTGGCCGCCCGGGAGTTCGCCTAGACGCCCCTGCGGTCCCCTCCGAAACCCCGGGCTTCCGGGCGCCGTAGGGCGGGGCCATGGACCCGATCTCTCTGTCGAGCACCCGCCCGGCCGACCGGCGCGGCCCGTGGGCCGCCCTGCTGCGCCTCTGGGCGCGGACCCCCGTCGTACTCCGTGCCATCCTCGTCGGGGAGCTCGTCCTGACCCTCGGCACCTTGCCGGAGGCGGTGCTCCTCCTCAATCTGAAGGTCGTCCCCGCGGTCCCCTGGTCGCTGGCCGCCTCGGCCCTCTGGCTCTGGCTCTGCTGGCGCTATCTCGACGGCGCCGGCTGGCCCCGGTCGACCGCGGCCTCCCGGAGGCGGGACCTGCGCGGCCGGCCCCTCTCGGCCAGGACCTGGCTCTGGTCTCTCCTCGCGGGAAGCCTCGGCATGGCGAGCGTCGTCGCGCTCTCCTTTCTGACCCCGAGGCTGGCGGCCACTCCCCCGGATGCCTTCAAGCTCCCCGTCGATCTCTCGTCGGTGCCGGTCTGGACGACCTGGTCGGTGCTCGCGGGCGTCAGCCTGTTCGCCGGGGTGGTGGAGGAGGCCGCCTTCCGCGGCTACATGCTCTCGCAGATCGAGCGGCGCCATGGCTGGATCGTCGGCATCCTGATCACCGGCACCGTCTTCTTCCTCGACCACCACCTGAGCCACGCCTACGCGACGTGGGCGTTCCTGCCGTTCTTCCTGGCGGTGAGCACGTTGCACGGGCTGCTCGTCTACTGCACGCGCTCGATCCTCCCCTCCATCGTCCTCCACTCGCTGGCCGACTTCGCGGTCATCCCGATCCTGTACGGGATCGTCGGAGACTTCGGCGGCTGGCTCGAGTCCGCCCGGGGCTTCGATTCGCAGTCGCTCCTTCTGGCCGGCCTGTTCTTGGGATTCGGAGCGGCCGCGGTGCCGGCCTTCCTGCACCTGGGGAAGGTCGCGGCGGAAGCGACGCCGGAGGCGAAGGTGGCGCGGGCGCTTTGAGCTCATCGCCCGACCCGAGGTGTCACAGGCCCGCCCCTCATCCGTCTCCCCTCGTGGAGGGCGTTCTACGATCGGGAGACGGATGGAAGACACCGCCGGACTGTTCGAGGAGCAGCGGCCCCGCCTGTTCGGGGCCGCCTACCGCATGCTCGGCTCGCGGGCCGAGGCCGACCTCTCGATGGCCCTCCTGGTGCTCCTCGAACGCTTGAGCCCCGAGGAGCGGGCCATCTTCCTCCTGCGCGACGTCTTCGACCTCGACTATCGGGACGTCGCCGAGGGCCTGGGCAAGAGCGAGGCGGCCTGCCGCCAGGCGGCGCATCGGGCGCGCCGGCGCCTGGCGACCGACCGGAGGCGCTTCGAGGTCTCCGAGGACGAGCGGATCCGCCTGCTCGAGCGCTTCGACGCCGCCGTCGCGGCCCAGGACGAGGCGGCGCTCCTCGCCCTCTTCGCCCCGGACTCGGAGTGGACCTCCGACGGCGGCGGCAAGGTCCACGCGGCGCGGCGGGTGCTGCGCGGCGCCGCGTGGATCACCCGTCTCGTCCTCGGCGTCACCCGCAAGCTCTGGCCCGAGGGCGTCACCCGCCGGCTCGCCACGATCAACGGCCAGGCGGGCCTGCTCTTCGAGCTCGACGGACAAATCCTCGCCGCCATGTCCATCGCCACCGATGGCGAGCACATCGTCGGCGTCTACCAGATGCTCAACCCGGACAAGCTGGGCGGCGTCGAGGGGGAAGCCGTCACAGCCGCCGGCGCTCCCCCGTCTTCCCGGTGAACCCGAAAGGCTGAACGACGAACTCACCGAACCGACGGAGGAACTCGGACCATGCAGCCACGAATCGACGCGTCCACCTACCAGCACACCGCCACCGCCCAGGCCCAGCTCGCTCTCGAGCAGGCGGTCCGGGCGAGCGGCCTGGAACGCTCCCTCCTCGAGCTGGTCAAGATCCGCGCCTCGCAGATCAACCGCTGCGCCTACTGTATCGACATGCACACCAAGGACGCCCGGGCGCACGGCGAGTCCGAGCAGCGGATCTACGCCCTCGACGCCTGGCGCGAGACCCCGTTCTTCTCCGACCGGGAGCGCGCGGCCCTCGCCTGGACCGAGGCGGTGACCCGGATCGCCGGCGCCGGCGTGCCGGACGTGGTCTACGAGGAGGCGAGCGAGCACTTCCAGGAGGAGGAGCTCGTCGCCCTGACCTTCGCCGTCGTCACGATCAACGGCTGGAACCGCCTGTCGATCGCCTTCCGGGCCGTCCCCGGCAGCTACCGAGCCGCAGCCTGAGGTGGGGGCCTCTCCGAGCCGGCTGCCTTCTTTCCAACCAGCTCGGCGGCGAGGGCGCGGGCGTCGTCCAGGAATCGCGCCGCGGACGGATCGCGCTCGCGCTCCAGAGTGGGGAGGTGGGTTTCGAGGAGCGCCCGGCCCTCGCCGAGCTCCCCCAGGCCAGCCCGGCAGGCCGCCTCGACCGTGGCTGCGGCGGCCACACTCCAGCGTCCGGGCCCATGTGTCTTGGACAGGGTCTCTCGCGCCCGTTGCACCAGGCTGAGGGCTTCCGGGAAGGCGCGGCGGTGGACCAGGAACCGGGCGAGATAGAGCCGGGCGACGGCGGTGCTCCGGTGCTTCTCACCGAGGGTCGCCTGGAAGATGGCCAGGCTGTCTCGGTACGAAGTCTCGGCGGCGGCGGTATTCCCGGCTTCTTCGAGCACGGCGCCGAGCTTGAGCAGCGAGCCCGCGGTGTACGGATGGCTGCGGCCGACGGCCTCCTCGAAGATCGAGAGCGCCTTGCGCAGGGCCTCCTCGGCCGCCGCCAGATCGCCCAGCTCATCGAATGCCACGCCGAGGTTGTGCCAGGCGATGGCGACCTGG